>JAQCIA010000025.1 GCA_027620105.1 Verrucomicrobiota bacterium
CGTCTGTTCGATTTCGTCGTTCACGCGCACCTTGACGGTCGCCTCCGACAGGCAGGGCAAATTCTTCCCGCGCTTTTCGACGATCACCCGGAATCCTTCGAGTTCGAAGAACGGCTTGTGCGCCTTGAGCACCTTCTGGATCAGCAGGCGGAAGGACGCATCCGCAGCCTCGAACGCATAGCCCCGGCTTTCCATTTCCTTCAAAGCCGCCAGAATTTCGCGGGCCTCTTCCGGCGAGGCATCCTTACCTACGCCCAGTTCGATCGCCTTCAGCAGCACGTTGCTACCACCCGAAAGTTCTGAAATCAGAATGTGGCGCTCGTTGCCAATCGCGGTCGGATCGATGTGCTCATAGGTCTGCGGATTTTTCTGCACGGCATTGGCGTGCTGTCCGGCCTTGTGCGAAAACGCGCTCTGCCCGATGTATGGCGCGCGCGAGTCGTGGCGCTGGTTGGTGAGGTCGTCGACAAACAACGACACTTCGCGCAGCGATTTGAGCTGCCCCGGATGGATGCAGCGGCAACCCATTTTCATTTCGAGGCTGGCGATGATCGGAATCAGGTTGGCGTTGCCGGTCCGCTCGCCAAACCCGTTGATGGTGCCCTGCACCTGCACCGCGCCGGCGCGGACCGCTTCCAGGCTGTTGGCCACGCCCACGCCGATGTCGTTATGCACGTGAATCGCCACCGGCACCCGGACCACCGCCACCACGGCGGACACGATTTCAAAAATTTCATGCGGCAGCGTTCCGCCGTTCGTGTCGCACAACACCAGCGTGTCGGCGCCACCCGCGATGGCGGCCTGCAGCGCATCCATGGCAAAGGCCTTGCCTTGCTTGTAGCTGTCGAAGAAATGCTCGGCGTCAAACAGCACCTCACGGTCGTGCGCTTTCAGGTGCTGCATGGTTTCGCGGATCATCGCAAAGTTTTCCGCGGCCGTCGTACGCAGGACCTCGCGCACCTGCATTTCCGACGCCTTGCCCACCACGGCAACAGCCCGCGTTTCCGCGGCCAGCAGACTTTTCAACATGGGATCGTCCTGCACCCGTGCCCCGGCCTTGCGCGTGGCCCCGAAGGCCACCACGCGGGCATGCTGCAGGTCGCGTTCGCGAATCTGCCGGAAAAAATCCATATCCTTCTGATTGGAACCGGCAAAGCCGCCCTCGATGTAGTCCACGCCTAACGTATCGAGGCGTTCGGCCAGGCGCAGCTTTCCGGCCGGCGAAAAGGCGATGCCCTCACCCTGGGCGCCGTCGCGCAGCGTGGTGTCGTAGATGGCAACTTTGCGCGTTGTGCTCATGTGCTTCCGCCTCCGTCAGTTTCGCGGCCCGCCCCATTTCCCTGCCCACCAAACAGCGCCCGATAGAGGGAGTTCACCGCCTGCTGCCGCTGCGTGGCCTTGACCCCGAACATCATACTGATTTCCGAGGCCCCTTGGTTCATCATCTCAATATTCACGCCCGCATCCGCCAGCGCCCGCGTCACACGCGCCGCCATGCCCACATTGAAGCGCATGCCCTCGCCCACAATCATCACCAGCGCCAGACCGCGCTCGATGCTCGCGTCGTCCACCTGCAACTCCGCCTGCAGCCGCTCCAACACACGCTTCTCGGCCGGGATCGTCAGCCCCGCCTCTTTGATGATGACGGACATCGTATCAATGCCCGAAGGCGAATGTTCGTAGGAAATGCTCTCGTCTTCGAGGATCTGCAGCACCTTCCGCCCGAACCCGATTTCGCGGTTCATCAGGTATTTGCTGACGTTGATGCTGCAAAACCCCGCATCGCTGGCAATGCCCACCACGCGACGCGCTCCCGCCGCGCGATGCTCGGGCACAATCATCGTGCCCGGCGCCTCGGGGCGGTTGGTGTTGCGGATTTGAATGGGAATGCCCGCGCGAAAGGCGGGAATGACCGCTTCGTCATGGAGCACGCTGAATCCGGCATAGGCCAGTTCCCGCATTTCGCGATAGGTCATTTCCTGAATGGCGACCGCTTCCGGCACCAGGCGCGGGTCCACGGCGAACACGGAATCCACGTCCGTAAAGTTTTCATAGATCTCGGCCTTGACCGCCACCGCCAGAATGGATCCGGTGATGTCCGATCCGCCGCGCGAGAAGGTCACCACCACGCCGTCGCGCGTGTACCCGAAGAAGCCGGGGAACACGACAATGCCCTTGTGATCGCGCAGCGTGGCCAGGCGCGCGTTGGATTCCGGCAGCAGGCGCGCCTGCCCGTATTCATCGCTGAGCAACATCCCCGCATCGCGCGGATTCACATACGCCGCCACACGGCCACGCTTCTGCAAGACCGCCGCCAGAACGCGGGCCGCATAATCCTCCCCCGCCGCTTTGAGCGCATCCATGTAGCGCCCCTTGTGCGAACGGTCCGCCGCCTGGCGCGCCGCCAGATCCGCCGCCAGCGCCCGACTGATGGCATCGCCGAGATTGAGGTCCGCTTCGATTGCTGAAAACCGCGCGACCACCGCCTGGCGTGCCGCCGCCCCATCGCCGCCCGCGAGCACGGCCTCGCCACAGGCGATCAACAGATCCGTGACCTTCGCGTCTTTGGCCTGGCGCTTCCCGGGTGCGGAAACCACCACAATGCGGCGGGCAGGATCGCTTTCCACGATGGCGCACACACGCAACATCTGCTGCGCATCGGCCATCGACGTGCCACCAAACTTACAAACCTTCATCTCTGATCATCCATTCTTCTGAATCATGCCGCCACCGGCTGGCGTCGGCATCACGCAACCTGCACCGCCTACGACGGCCAGCTGCGCATCCAGCGGTGCGTCCGCTATTCCTCGATACGGATGCGCACGGGTTCGCCGTCAACCACATCCAGCCCGGCAATTTCCTTCAAGGCCGTCTGGCAGGCCTGCTCGGTGCATGCGTGCGTGACAATCACAACCGGCGCATGATCGCCTGACTTCTCTTCCTGTTGCAGAACCGAAGCGATGCTGACGCCATGAGTCCCCAGCGCCGTCGTGATCTTTCCCAGCGTGCCCGGCCGATCCAGCACCGCCAACCGCAGATAGTGCCGCATGGATGCCTGCCCCTGCGCCAAGAGCGTCACGGGCGTGCCACTCGGCTCAGCCCGAAAACGGCGCGCCGACCCGGCCTGCATGTTTTTCATGATGTCCGCGATATCGCCGATGACCGTGCTCGCCGTCGGCTCACTCCCCGCGCCGCGACCGTAAAACAACGTCCGCCCGACCAGATCGCCCTGCACCATCGCCGCATTAAAGACGCCACTGACGGAGGCCAGCATGTGATCCCGCGACACAAGGGCCGGATGCACGCGCACTTCCACCGCTTCATTCGCGTGGCGCTTCACCACGGCCAGAAGCTTGACGCGATATCCCAAATCCGCCGCATAGCGAATATCCGCCGCGGCGAGGTTCCGAATCCCTTCCACCAGCACCTGGCTCGGCCGAATGTGGACGCCATAGGCCAGCCAGGCGAGAATCACCGCCTTGTGCGCCGTGTCAACACCGTCGATGTCGAAGGCCGGATTCGCCTCGGCATACCCCTTTTCCTGCGCCTCCCGCAGCACGGCATCAAAGGGGAGCCGATCCTGCTCCATCCGCGTCAGGATGTAGTTGCACGTGCCATTGAGAATGCCGTGAATGCTCAGAATGCGATTGGCCACCAGGCCTTCTCGCAGCGCCCGGATGATCGGAATGCCCCCGCCGACGCTGGCGCCGAAATAGATTTCCGTATTGTGCTTCGCCGCCAGGCGAAACAGCTCTTCCCCATGCTCCGCCAGCATGGCCTTGTTGGCGGTCACCACCGGCTTGCCGCGCTCCAGTGCGCGCTTGGTCAGGGTCAGGGCCACGCCCTTGCCGCCAATCAGCTCCACGATCACATCAATCGAGGGATCATCGATCACCGCCGCCGCATCGGCCGTGATCTGCGCCGGCGCGATGGCCACACCACGGTCACGCGTCGTATCCAGGTCCGCAATCCAACGCAGCACCGGCCGCACACCGACGCGCGCTGCAATCAGATCAGCGTTCCGGCGCAGTCCCTCAACCACTCCCGTGCCGACGGTGCCAAAACCCAACAGTCCGATGCCGCATTCCTTCATGCAATCACCCCAAAAAGCCCGCTTCGCCGCGTCCGCGCAGGAACGCACAGCCACCGAGTTCAAAACCGAAAATGGTACGCCCGGCCTATGCCCCGGACAAGCCTAAAACAGCGTGCTTCATGGCGCGCCATGGACCTGGGACAACGGCGGAACTTAGAAAAATGAGGCGATTTTGACAATGAGCGCGACGGCGAGGTCGAACGGCTTGCGGATCCAGACGGACCCCGGCAACACGTCAAAACAGGCAAAGGCCAGCAATCCGGCATAAGCAAGGCAACCAAAGAAAAGCGGATGTAGCTTGGGATGGCGCTGGCGTGGAATCGGCGGTTTCGCGGTGCGCGGCGGACTGGAATGCTCCTGCCCCGGCTGCCACCCGTTCGGCAGATCGCTGCGAATCTCGCCCTCAGTATACGCGCTCAGGATTTCCATGACCCCGCGCAGCGCGCGATGGCCGGCAATGTGCCCGCCCGCCAGGTGCACCGTGTGCAAGACTTCCGGATCGGAGTTTGAGGGGCACCCGACCATGCCGGCGATATGCCCGTCCAGCATGCTAATGTCGTTGTGCCCATTGCCAATGGTCAGCATGTTCGCCCGCTCAATGTCCAGATAGTGGGCCAGTTCGGCCAGCGCCAATCCTTTCGTGGACGGCACCGTGCGCACTTCCACATCGGAGCCGGAGCTGAACACTTGCAAGTGACGGAAATTGCGGATTTTTTGGCGCAGCAGACTGACGGCCACTGCGGCAGACTCGTCCGAGTCAAACCGCAGTCCCAGCCGCTTGTTCGAGCGGCGGATGGTATTCACCCCCACCGCCCCGGCCGTGAGCGTTTCGTGCCAGTGATCAATGGCCTCGCCGGCGGCCAACCCTTCACGCCATAGCCGCCACAGGATGCTGACATTCCAGACGATATGTGGGATGTAGCCGATCCGCGTGCGTTGATAAATGTACGAATGGCGGACGATCACGAAATCGGGCGTCAGCCCCATGTGGCGCATCTGGCTGAAGAACGTCCAGAAACTTGAGAACTTGCGCCCGGTACAAGCCACCCACACGGCCCCGTTCCCGTCGCGGAGCCGCTCGATCTGCTCGGCGAAGTCGGCATAGAGCGGCAACTCGTTGGCACTGCCAATGAGCGTTCCGTCCAAATCGGTCGCCAACAGTCGGATTTCGGCCGCCATGCCTCACCCTCTCTGTCCGGCAACCCGCCGACTCAATATCCGCGCCGCTCCAGCGCGCGACGCAACTCCATCTGAAAAGCCTGCACATCGCTCTGGGAAGGCTGATAGCCCGGGGTGGAAGGACTCAACGCGAGGCGGCCCAACTGATCCAGCGACCACGCGGCGGTCACGCCATCACCAAACGTGACCGTGCCGCTCACCATACTGCCCGGCTTGGTTACGCGGTCCAATTCCACGCTGACGGCACTTGCAGGCCCTGGCGGCGGAAAACCCTCGGCATCCATGTCGTCCGGATACGCACCACGATCGTCCCCATCGGCCACCGGCGCAACCGGGGATGGGGCTGGCGGCGCGGGCGGTGCTTTAACAACCTTATTTTTTACATCGAGACCGAGATCCAGCACGAGAAAGCGCACATCCATGTAGGTCATGGAGATGCCCAGTTCCTCGGAAAGCCGTTTCTGCACTTCGGCCAGTCCGGCGCCCGCCTGAACCCAGATGGTGACCTGCTTTTTCTGTTCATCCGTCAATTGCATGCTGCTCATCCTCCCATAAATGCCTGGACACCATATCACACCCTGTCAAAGCCGGCGCATCCTTTTCGGGTGGCGTGGGTGGTAACACGCGTCGCGACATGCGCGAACCGAATTGGAGCCAACGGTCGGAATCGAACCGACGACCTGCTCATTACGAATGAGCTGCTCTACCAACTGAGCTACGTTGGCGAAAAAAGGACCGCGCATACTCGCCGAATCGCGCCCGCGAAGTCAAGCCCGGGCCTGCGCCCGCGCTGGTGATTTGGACAGCATGCGCACGAGCAGAAGCTCCAGCACCAGTGGCCCGGGAACGGAGGAACTCACCAGCTGGCGATGGGCCCCCATGGCCCGGGTCATCGCGCGCGCAAGTTCGGCACCGCTGAAACACTGTGCCTGTTCACACAACAACCAGAGCCGATAGGGATGCGTGCCCTGGTAATCCTTGCCAAGTCCATCGGTCAGGGCGGCCGCGGCTCCCGCCGACAGTTGCCCCCAGCGCGCGTTCCGCCCGCTGACTTGCAGCCATCCGCGATCCATGGCCTCGCGCAGGACGATCAAATCGCGCAGGCGATTCTCGATCAGGGCGATCAGAGCCATCGGCGATTCGCGCTGAAAAAGCAACCGCCGGGTGATGGACAACGCCCTCGCCAGTTCACGCCGCCCCACGGCATCTTGTATGTCCCAGGCGGCCGCGTCGCGGGCCGGACTGGTTATGGCCTCGATATCCGCGACGGTGGCGGCCTTCCGAGCGCCCACGTAGGTGGCCAGTTTCTGCAACTCACCCAATATCGTACGCGTATCGCTCCCGACCTTCTCCTGAAACGCCTGCCGGACGTCCCCCGCCATCGTGATGCCACACTGCTCCAATGCGCCCGCGATCACCGCTTCCGCGTGTGCGCCCAACTGGCCGGATTTTTCGGAGACCGCAAACTCGTGAATGACCCCCAATTCCTTGATTTGCTTATAAAAAGCGGTGCGCTTGTCAACCCGTGCGGCGGAAATGACCAGCGCCACGCCGTCCGGTAGCCCCTGCTTGAGCATGTCCGCAAGCCGCGCCAGCGCTGCTTTGACCCGCTCAGACCGTCCGGCGGGCGTATCGATCAGAAAAGATACACCCCGCAGCCAGACGGCTCTGGCACCACCAAACAGCCCCAGACTGCTCAGTCCCTCGCGACAGCGCCCGATAGCCGTGACACACGAATCAACCGTATCACATTGACCATCAATAACTTCTACAGAAACCGAATCGTTTGGATCTGGTACGGCCGCCGCCACCAGTTGCTTCGCCTTGGCGACCGCAAGGTATTCGTCCCCGAAGATTAGATGGATGCTGGATCCCATGTGATTTGATCGTAGGTGTCTTTTGCCGGGGGTCGCAAGCCCATATACATGCCCAAGCCCGAGAATCGTCCGGATCCCGCCCCGCCGATTTTAAAATGGCGTTAACCGGCATCCTCCCCTAGGATTCCACCCTACTGCATCTGCAAGCCGCGCAACGTTCGTCACGTGAATTGCCATCGCGGCGGAATCAACTCCATGGTCGATCAGCAGCCAATTGTATCGAAGATTCGCGAAAAGCGAACCAAGAGCCGTGAACGTCAGGGGGGCCGGGCGCCGGCGGCACCCGTTCCTTGGAATGAACGGGCCGGGCTGCGGGTGGGCATCGGGCTCCTACTCTGGGTGGCCGCCGTTGTGCTGATGTCCGCTGATCCCTGGGGGCGCCCCGGTCAACCGGATCCCTCCGTCTGTATCCACTGGATCGGGACGATAACCTTGCTGCTGGTGGGGCTTTTCGTCGCCGCCCTTGGGCTCGCCGTTGTTCGCCCTGGGATACTCACGCGCACCTCCACCGTCTTGCTCCTGTGCCTCATTGCTTTTGTGGCCCTCATTCCCGTGAAACTCATCATCTACGTCGAGATGCATACACCGTTTATCCCCGCCGGCGTGACGCCATTTCTATTTCCAATGGCGGTGGCCCCGATCCTGGCCACCCTCCTGCTGGAGGGGGCCGCTGGCATCGCCTTGGGCCTCTGGGTGACCCTTGCCGTGTGTCTGTTCTCTGGCGCAGGCGTACCGCTTTTTCTCAGCGGCCTCGTGGCCACCGTGGTCTCCGCCTCCATGTCGCATCGCACCCGCACCCGCGCCCGCGTGGTCCGCACCGGCCTGGCGGCGGGACTGGCCCAGGTCAGTTGCGTGTTCGGTGCCACCGCCCTCCACGCCTCGCACTCAAGTGTCACCACGGTGATCGATCAGGCTGCCGCCTGCATCGGTGGTGGATTCGTGGCTGCCGTCCTGGCACTGCTGCTGTTGCCCCTGTTTGAATCCCCCTTCCGCATCACCAGCGACATCACGCTGCTCGAACTGTCTGATCTCAGCCACCCCCTGCTGGAGCGCCTCGCCTTCGAAGCCCCGGGAACCTACCACCACAGCCTCGTGGTCGCCAATCTGGCCCAGGCCGCCGCGGACGAGATCGACGCCAATTCGCTGCAGGCCCGGGTCTGCGCCTACTTCCATGACATCGGCAAACTCTATAAGCCGGCGTTCTTCATGGAGAACATCCGCGCCAACCAGAACCCGCACGACCGCCTGTCGCCCAGCATGAGCACCCTGGTGATCACCTCCCACGTCAAGGAGGGCGTCAGCCTCGCCATACACCACAAACTCCCCCAGCCGGTCATCGACGTCATTCGCGAGCATCACGGCACGAGCCTGGTCTCCTATTTTCACAACAAGGCCAAGGCGGAGATGGCATCCGCGTATGCCGCCAGCGGTGATGCGGCGGACTTGGCGGACACGGTTGAGGAATGGAATTTTCGCTACCCCGGCCCCAAACCCTCCACGCGCGAATCGGCCATCATCGGGCTGGCCGATCCCATCGAAGCCGCGTCCCGCTCCATGGCCAAGATCACTCCCGGCAGCCTGCGCGATCTCGTTGAAAACATCGTGAACGTCCGGCTCGAGGATGGACAACTGGACCACTGCCAGCTTACGCTGGTGGAGTTGGCCCGCATCAAGAACTCCTTCGTATTCACGCTGGCCAGCATGCTGCATGCCCGCACGCCTTACCCACAGGATGAAGATCGCGATAAGCAATCGTCAAAAGCGCTGGCACATCAACCGGCGCATGCTCGCCTCCCTGACGATGTTCTTTATGGGTGAGGCCAGCCGCCGAACGCCCCGATGCGACTGGGGAGAAATCCATCTGGTGCTCGTCGATGATTCCGGCATTGCGGCCGTCCACGCCGCCTGGATGGATTTGGATTCCGCCACCGACGTGCTGACCCAGCGCTACGACCCCATGCCTGGTCAACCCGGGGCCCACGCGGGGGAAATCGTGGTGAACGTGCAACGCGCCCACGAGATCGGGCGTGCCCAGTGGCCCCGCATCTCCCCGCGCGCACTCGCCAACGGGTGCTGCCACGAGCTCGGACTGTACGTGGCCCACGGCTGCGACCACCTGACCGGGGCATCGGATGCCACGCCGCCGGAGCGCCGGCGCATGCGCGCGCGGGAATTGCGCTGGCTCCGCGCGGCGGCGCAGGCCGGCTTGTTGAACCGTCTGATCTCCCCCCGCGGGACGTGACCACGGCATGAAAATCGAAAAAACGCAGGCCCTGGCGTTGCGCATCATGCCCTACGCCAACACATCCCACATCGTCCTCTGGCTCACCGAGGCTGGGGAACGCCTTGCGACGATGGTCAAGGGCGCGTGCCGCCCCAAGAGTGCCTTCCTGGGGCAATACGACCTCTTCGCCGCGTGCGAGCTACTCTATTACCGGCGCGATGGCGCGGGCATGCATCTGGCAAGGGAATGCGCCTTGGTCACCCCGCGCGCTGAGCTGCGGCGCGACTGGCGCGCCTTTGGAGGCGCTTCCTACGTGAGCCACCTGATTCTGGGTTCCAGCATGGAAGGGCAGTGTGATGCGGCAGCCTACCCCCTGGCTGACATCGCCCTGAACGCATTCGCCACGGCAGGTGCGCGCCAGGAAATTCTGTTCTGGCTTGAACTGCAGTGGCTGGGGCACCTGGGACTGGCTCCACAGTTGCGGCAGTGTTCGCGGTGTCGCAAACCGCTGCCGGAGGCGGCGAACGCCCTGCACTGGTCGCGCGAGGGGATCGTCTGCCCAGGCTGCGTCAAACGCGCCGCCGCACCGCCGCCAGGCGCGGGCCTCATGCCACTGCCGCCGGACATTCTCGCCATCCTGCGGCGCTGGCAGGAGCAGCCTCAGGCGCATGTCCTCACCACCACACAGTGCTCGGCAAGGCAATTTCTTGAGTTTGAACGCATTCTTGGTAGTCTCATGGCGTATCACGTGGATGACAATCCGAAATGCCGCAACATCGCGCTGCAGCTGATGCGCGCAACATTCGACTCCAAGGAGAAGGCCCGATGAAACGCATAGCCATGGTCGCATCGATCTTGCTCGCGGCCGGCTGTGGCAAGCAGGCGCCCGACTCGCAGGATACAGCCGCGACGGAAAAGACCGCTCCGGGGTCACCTTTGAGCGCCCTGCCCTCCATTCAAGCGCCAAATGGCGACGATGAGGTGCTGGTGACCGTAGGAACGCACACCTTGCTGCGCTCACGCCTCGAGCAGGACGTGAACATCCAGTATAGCGCGCTTCGGGACCGCATCCCCGCCGATCAGGTTGACGCTTTTCGCGCAGCGGCGACGGCGCGCCTCATTGAGCAATTCGTTGTCCAAACACTCCTCAAGGATGAAGCCGCCCGGCGCGACGTTGTCGCCACGCCCGAAGAAGAGCAGCAGGCCTTGGATGGTCTGCGTGCGCGTATCGAAAGCCAGGGGCGCAACATGGACGAAGCCCTGGCAAAGAGCCCCATGGGGCGGGAGCGCCTCATCGACGAATTGCGCACGGGCCTCACCATCGAAAAGCTGGTCGCGATCATGCTGCCCGCGTCTCCCGAGCCCGCGGAGCAGGAAGTGGAACAGTTCATCGCGGAAAACGGGGACCGCATGCAGCGCCCCGAACGTATCCATGCCCGCCGCGTGTTCGTGGCGGTGGACCCCAAGGCGCCAGCGGACATTCGCGGCGCCGGCCGCCAGACAATCGAAAAGCTGCGCGAGACACTGGTCAACGGCGACATGTCCTTCGATGACGCAGCCAGAAACCACTCCGACTGCCCCAGCAGTGCCCGGGGTGGCGATCTTGGCTGGATGGAACGTGGCCGGATGGGACCGGACTTCGACAAGGCGGCCTTCGCACTCACAACCGGCGCCATCAGTGGCATCGTGGAATCCCCGAGGGGATTTGAGATCATCCTTGTCGAAAACCACGAGGATGCGCAGCAAGTACCCCGGGAAGAGGTTGTGGACCTGCTCAAGAAGCGCTCCCGCCAGGAAGGGCTGAAGTCCCTGATCAAGACCATGCTGTTGGAGCATCCCGTCGAATACGCGCCCAGCATCAGCAATGTCATTCCAGACAGCCTGATCGTCACCCCGTAACCTGCCTGCGCGCAACCCCTTACGCCGCTAGGTGTTTGTTAGAGGAATTTTACGATGGAAGCCGGAATTGTCGGTCTGCCGAATGTAGGCAAAAGCACGCTCTTTAACGCCCTCACCGCCGCGGGCGCGGAAGCCAGCAACTACCCCTTCTGCACGATTGAACCAAATATGGGCATCGTGCCGGTGCCCGATGGCCGCCTGGCCACAATCAACCGTTTCATCGACACGAAGAAAATCCTCCCCTCCGCGCTCAAACTGGTGGATATCGCCGGACTCGTACGCGGCGCCAGCAAGGGTGAGGGTCTCGGCAACAAGTTCCTCTCACATATTCGCAACGTGGACGCCGTCCTGCACGTGGTGCGCTGCTTTAGCGACAGCAATGTCACTCACGTTGATGGCTCGGTCGATCCTGTGCGCGATATCGGCACCATCGAAACGGAACTGATGTTGTCCGACTTGCAGCAGGTCGAGGACGCCATTCAGAAGACCCAGAAACTCACCCGCGGGGGTGACAAAGATGCGGCGGCACGGCTGGAGATGCTGAACGTCTGTCAGCAGGCGCTGGGTCTCGGCAAGCCGCTGCGCTCCGTGTCATTCGAGCCCGAACAGATGAAGCTCATGAAGGGACTGGGCTTCCTCACGGCCAAGCGCGTGCTCTACGTGGCGAACGTGGACGAAGGGAACATCACCGGAGAGGGCCCGCTGGTAGCCAGTGTGCGTGACTACGCAGCCAAGCATGGCGGCGACGTGGTCGTGGTCTGCGCCAGCATTGAGTCAGAGCTTTCCGAGCTCAGCGCGCATGACCGTGCGGAAATGTTGAGTTCCCTCGGGCTGACTGAGCCGGCATTGGCAGTCGTCGCGCGTGCGGCCTACCATATTCTTGGGCTGCAAAGCTACTTCACCGCCGGCGAAATGGAAATTCGCGCCTGGCCCATTCCCCAGGGTGCGACCGCACCCCAGGCCGCCGGCGTGATTCACAGTGATTTTGAAGCTGGTTTCATCCGTGCCGAAGTCTACTCCGTAGCGGATCTCGAGCAGCACGGATCCGAGGCGGCCATTCGGGCGGCGGGCAAACTGCGCGTCGAGGGAAAGACCTACGTCATGCGCGACGGCGACGTGTGCCATTTCCTCTT
>JAQCIA010000026.1 GCA_027620105.1 Verrucomicrobiota bacterium
CTCCATCCGGACAACATACCCTTGGAGGGCGGCGGGCCCCGCCGCCGATCTCCACCTACGGGCCGTAGCCCGCCGGATGCGCCTGGCGCCAGGCCCAGGCGCTGGCCACCATGCTTTCCAAATCGGTGAAGCGCGGGGTCCATCCCAGAATCGTGCGGGCGCGCGTGGGGTCGGCAATGAGTGTGTCGGGGTCGCCGGGGCGGCGTGGGGCGTCTTCTACAGGGATCGGATTGACCATCACGCGCTGAATCGTGGCGATGACCTCGCGGTTCGAGTAGCCGCGTCCAAGCCCGAGATTGAACGCTCCGGAGGGCACATGGCCGACGCGGTCCAGCGCAAGCCGGTGCGCCTCGGCGATGTCCACCACGTGGACGTAATCGCGGATGCAAGTGCCGTCGGCCGTGGCGCGATCGGTTCCGAACAGCTTGAAGACCGGACGCAAGCCCTGGGCGGCATGAAACAGCAGCGGAATGATGTGTGTTTCCGGGCGGTGATCCTCGCCGTGAGTCTCTGTTGCGCCGCAGGCGTTGAAGTAGCGGAAGGACACATGCTTGATCTGGTGGGCGGTCTCGTACCAGGGCAGCGCGCGCTCGAAGGCCCACTTGGTTTCGCCGTAGGCGTTGCAGGGATGGCCGGCCATGTCCTCGGTGATGGGCACGCGCTCGGGCTGTCCGTAGGTGGCAGCGGTCGAGGAGAAGACCAGTTTGCGCGCGCCCGACGCGACCATGGCGTCGAGCAAATGAATGCCGCCAATCACGTTCGCGCGATAAAAGCGACCGGGATCACGAATGGACACATCAATGAGGGCTTCGGCCGCGAGGTGCACGACCGCCTCGGGGCGATGGGCTTCCATGCGCGCACGGACGAGGCCGTCATCGAGCAGATCCACCTGCTCAAAGGTCGCACGCGGATCAACGGCGGCGCGATGGCCGTTCTGCAGGCTGTCCCAGGCAACAACCTGATGCCCGTGGTCACACAGGATCTCCGTGACGACACTGCCGATGAAGCCCGCAGAGCCGGTGACAATGACGTTCATGTGTCCAAAATTCCTGAATACGTTCGCGGCGTGACAATGAGGGCGAGCGTAGAGAGGCGTGAAGAGTGTGTCAATCCGGGAGGCGCAGGGCGCGGCGCATCACCACGGCCCGGGCACGCGACTCCCAAATGCGGCGGGCATAGGTCCAGGGCACGACGAATGCCAGATAGGCGTGCAGGAACCAGGCACGATCCGGCACGCGCCGATAGCCCTGCCAGGCATCCCAGAGAGGGATGATGCCGGTCTGTGTGATGGCGAGCAGCCGCAGCATGCGCCAGGGGGACAGGTCGTAGCGCCGCACGGGGTATTTTCCCGAGTCGCGCAGATAGTCGCGGATGTTGCGTGAAAACATGCGGCGCAGATCGCGCACGGAATCGAAGGCCAGATGGGTGACCGTGCATTTCAAAAACGCAAAGGTTGTTTCCGGAGCGCGATCGATGACGTGAATGAAGAATTCCGTGTGGTGGAAGGTCTCCATCTGTTCCTTGAAGAATTCCCGGCGCGTCAAGAATCCCTGCGAACCAATGGTTGGCAGCCGCCGTGCGGAGAAGCGCACGCGGACATATTCGGGTTGGTCCTCGACAATCTCGCCGCCGAGCGTCCAGGCGGTTTCGTACTGGCGCAGGTGATCCTGCCCACCCAGGTAAAACACCAAGGGGTCCGTGTTGCCCCACAGGGCGTGATAGCGGATCGCGGCGTTGTGCGTGTGATCGTAGCGAAATTTCCACGACTGCACACCGGCAATGGTGGCGTCCTTGTCCAGCAATGCCAAGGCGCGCGCGAGCCAGTCGTCGTCATCCAGGCGGTTATCGGCATCCATGAACAAGATGGACCGCCCCCGGGCGTGGCCGATGCCAATGGCCTTGCCAACTTCGCAGTCTTTCGCCCCATTGCGGACAATGCGCGCTTCAAAGGGGGCGGCGCGTTCACGGGTGCGGTCCGTGGAATCATCATCGATCAGCAGAATTTCCACATCCTGCGCCGCCAGCGTTTGCGTGCGAATACTCCGCAGGCAGTCGACAATGTTGTCTTCCTCATTGTAGACCGGGATCACGACGCTCACGAGGGGGACATGCATGGCGGGCATACTAGGCCGTCTGCCGTGTCAGCGCAACGCGACACCGTGCGGCCGCGCCCGCGTCTTGAGCCTTGAGGCGCAGCGGTGAAAAGAGGATATTCTGCCGGGTGAACACACACAACATGCAGGAGCATCCGGTTCATGGCCACCATTGATCGCCTGGCCTATGCCGCCGAGCTCTGTCGGGGCAAACGCGTGTTGGATGTGGGCGGGTGGGGCATGACGACATCCACCACCAGCACGGGGCTGCTCACTGAGACCTTGCAGACCTTGCACCGGGTGGCCGAACCGCGCGCGCAGGCAGACCAGAATGGCCCGGCCAAGAGCCCGTTTCTCGCGGCCCTGGCGCGCATCCGCGACGGCGCGGCGGAACATTGCATCATGGACGCGCATCAGGATCCGGGCGTGGCCTACCAGATTGACCTGAATCAATCCGGTTGCGTCGAAAAAGTGCGCGCCGCGATTGAGGAGTATCGCCCCGAGGTGATTCTATGCATGGAAACCTTGGAGCACGTGAACTACCACTTCGAGATCATGAACGAATTTTCCCGCGCGGTGTCCAGGCATGGGGCGGTCGTCTATATAACCCTCCCGAACAATGGCAATTGGGTGCTCAACGCGCTGGGCTGGAATTACGACCACTCGGTGGCCTTCTTCCGAGACATCGCGCATCGCTTTGTCACGCGCTCTGATCTCGGTCAGCACGCCGTGGTGATGCACGGCTGCATGCAAAAATATCTCTGGTACTGGTGGCTCGTGTATCTGCTGGCCTTCGCGCAACCCCTGAGCTGGGGGTTTACCATTCGGCGACGTGCGTCATGATGAAATGTCACCATGCCCGCATGCTGATGACGGTTCGCCAGTGCGCGTTGGCGGGGCTGGTCGTCGCCGCAGTCGCTGGTTGCCGCGATCGCGTGCGTCAAGATGGCCCCGACTATGCGGCTTTTGTTTTGCAGCTCTGCGATCCGACGCGCATTGGGCGCCTCGATGCGCCGCAGTCGGAATTGATTTCCTCGGTGGATCCAACCGGCGGCAACGATGACTTCAACAATTTCGCCGGGCGTGAAGACAAGACCTGGGCCGTACTGGCGGACCTCAAGGGGCCGGGCTATGTCACGCGCTTCTGGACGACGGGTGGGAAGGGAAGCGAGCAGCGCTTGCGGTTCTACTTTGATGGCGAGAAAGAGCCCCGTATCGATGCCACGGTCGCGGAATTGCGTCAGGGAAAGCCGCCGTTCATTCCGGCGCTGAGCCGCTTTGAGCAGTCCTGCTGGTACACCTTTGTGCCCATTTCTTATCGCAAGAGCCTGCGCGTGCTGGCCGAAACGGAAAACTTTACGCACACGGGGTGGCCGCGCCTGTTCTTTCAAATGAACGTGTGCCCGCTGGCAGGCGAAGCTGCGGTGCCATCCTTCCCAACCACGTTTGGGACGGAGGCCGTGGCCGCCCTGACCGAGTTCGCCCGGATCTTCGAGGGTGGCGAAGAGTTGGCGCGAAGGTTTTCAGCCGTGCGCGGCGCTCCCGTTACCGTGTCGCCGGGATCGGAAGCTGCCATCCTCACCTTGCCCGGGGCCGGACTGGCCCGCGAATTCTCCCTGCGCCTGCATGCTGCTCCGGATGCCGATGCGCGCACCGCACTGGCACTGAAGGCATATTGGGATGGCCAGACGTCCGCCAGCATCGCCACGCCGCTTGACGCCTTCTTCGGGAAAATCTGGCGCACGCCGGATTTTGACTGCGCGTTCGTGGGCACATCCGGCAGCGTGCTGCGCGCCACCTTGCCCATGCGATTCCAGCACGGCGCAATGTTCTGCGTATCCAACAGCGGCCTCCAGGCCGTGACGCTGTCCGCCGAGGCTTTCGTGTCACCGCCATCACCTTCCGATAACAGCCTGGGCTATCTGCACGCGGCCTGGCACCGTAGCGGGCCCGCGAATCGCGGCCAGCCGCACGTGATTTTTCGCGCGCAGGGGCGGGGCAAGGTCGTGGGGTGTCTGCTGGGGGTCAGCAGCACCGACCCCTCCTGGTGGGTACTGGAGGGCGATGAAAGCATTCGCATCGATGACGAGGCGCGACCGAGCTGGTTGGGCACGGGACTCGAAGACTATTTCAGCGGCGCGTGGTACTACAAAAACAACCTCGTGCGCCCGCAGCACGGGCTGATTTTCAAGCGGCCCTTCACGACTGTGCAGTATCGCTTCCACCGCGATGACGCGCGTACGTTTGCGCGGTCGGCGGAGATGGTTTTCGAGCGCGGGCCGGACCAGATGAGTCCCGCGGAAATGGCCAGCGTGGGCTACTATTACCTCGATCATCCGTCGGCCGTGCAATCCGATGCGCTGGACGCAACATCGTCGGCGCCGCCGGGTGACCAGTACGAAGTGGCGGCGATCATGGGCACGCTCTGCAACTTTGAGCGGTTGGGGGACTATGCCGGGGCCAGCGCCGCGATCGATCGCATCCTGGCCGCCTGCGATCCCGTGACCGCCGAGGTGCTGCGCCTGCGCCAGATCGCCTATCGCGAACGCATCGAAGGATTCGAAATCGCCAAGCCGTTGTATGAAGCGTTCCTGCGTGGCACAACCAACGAACCCGCCGCCAGTCAGGCCAAGCTGCTGCTCTGGTTTCACGAGCAGCCGGAACATGCGCTGCTTAGTTTGAACTGCGGTGTGCCGACGCGCGTGACGCTGGACAACGCCACCGTCGGCGAGGTGGGGCACCCGCAAGCCTTTGTGGTGTTGCCGATCACGCTGAAGCCGGGACGACATGTGCTGAGCATGCAGGCCTTTCGCGGACCGCAACCAGAGTGGGTGCAGGCGGGCTTGCGGACTCACGGCGGGCTGGTGGGGACGACGCCAGAATGGCGGTACGCCTTTGATCCCACCGGCAACTGGCGCGAATTGGATTTTAATGACGCCAGTTGGCCGCCGACCGCCGATTCGCTGCAGGAAGGTCCACCACCCTTGCCCTATGTGGCCACGTCTCCGCACGCCTTCGTGGACATGCAAAGCCAGCCATGGGGCATCTGGGCCAACGCCAGCTGGCCCGACGGGGCTCGCGCGGTAGCATTCCGACATGCTTTCGACTCATCCGGCAAATAGTGTGTGGACGCGGTCGGTCGCGTGCGGAGGCGACCGCCTACTGAAGTTCTATCAACGCGGATGCGCCAAACGGGGTCGCCACGACAAGGAATAGGCATTGTCATGGCCGCACCTTGTGCGGCAATCAATCAAGAGGTGAGACCACCCGACTATGCTTGGGCTTGTCACTGTTGGGTGGGCGGCATACTATTCACGGGCGAGGCAGTGGGAATCATGAAAGTTGTCATTTTATGCGGCGGTAAGGGCACGCGGTTGCGGGAAGAAACCGAGTTTCGCCCGAAACCCATGGTGTCCATCGGCGGGCGCCCGATTCTCTGGCACATCATGAAGACCTACGCCCATTTCGGGCACAAGGATTTCATCCTCTGCCTGGGCTACAAGGGCGAATACATCAAAGACTACTTTCGCAACTATCACTGGAATACCAGCGATGTCACCCTGCAGCTGGGGCGCACGCCGCGCATCAATTATCACAGCACGCATGATGAGGAAGACTGGCGTGTGACGCTGGTGGATACGGGACTGGAAACGCAAACCGGCGGGCGCCTGCAGCGCGCGCTGCGCTTCATTGAGGAAGACGATTTCCTGATGACGTATGGCGACGGGTTGACCGACAGCAACATCAATGCGTCCATCGACTTTCATCGCCAGCACGGCGGTGTGGCCACGTTGACGGCGGTGCATCCGCAGGGCCGTTTCGGCGGTCTGCTGGTGGATGGCCCAACGGTGACGAATTTTCAGGAAAAGCCCGAACGCGAGCAAAACCTGATCAACGGCGGATTTCTGGTCATGAATCGGCGCATTGCGGAGTATCTGGATGGCGATGCGTGCGTGCTCGAGCGGGGCCCCATGGAAACCCTGACGCGCGACGGCCAGCTGAAGGCCTACGTGCACAACGGATTCTGGCAGTGCATGGATACCTATCGCGAGATGGAGCAGCTCAATCAGTTGTGGGATGCCGGCAAAGCGGCTTGGAAGCGGTGGTGATGTTTGACGCTGCGTTCAGCGGCAAGACCGTCTGGATCACGGGGCACACCGGGTTCAAGGGTGCCTGGCTGGCGCACTGGCTGCTGGAACTGGGCGCGAACGTCCGCGGCTTCGCGCTGGCGCCGCCCACGACGCCGGCACTGTTTGACCAACTTGGGCTCGCGGACCGATTGCATCACGAGATTGCCGATATCCGCGATGCCGCCGCCGTGCGCGCATCGCTGCAGGCCGCGCAGCCGGACTATGTCCTGCATCTCGCCGCGCAGCCTTTGGTGCGGCACTCCTATGCCGAGCCCGTGGAAACCTACGCCACCAACGTCATGGGGACGGTCCATGTGCTCGATGCCCTACGCGGGTTAAAGCGTCCTTGCGCGGCGGTGCTGGTGACCACGGACAAGTGTTACGAAAACCGGGAATGGCGCCGCGGCTATCATGAAGAAGATATGCTGGGCGGGCATGACCCCTACAGTTCCAGCAAGGCGGCGGCAGAGATTGCCATCGCGTCGTATCGACGCGCCTTCTTCCGCACGCACCCGGTACGCATTGCGAGCGCGCGCGCGGGCAATGTGATTGGCGGTGGCGACTGGGCGCTCGACCGGATCGTGCCGGATTGCGCGCGCGCCTTGCAGCACGGCGACAAGATCAGGATCAGGAATCCGCACGCCGTGCGCCCCTGGCAGCACGTGGTCGAGCCGCTTAGCGGCTACCTCTGGCTGGCCGCACGGCTCGCGCAACTGCCTCCGGAACCGTCAGCCAGTGGCGACTCGCCAATGCCCAGTATCTGCTCTGCATTCAACTTTGGTCCGGGCCCGGATGCGAATCGCACCGTGGCTGAATTGGTCACCGAGGTGCTGAAGCACTGGTCGGGAACCTGGGAGGATGCCAGTGATGCACAGGCATCACACGAAGCCACGCTGTTGCAACTGGCGATTGAGAAAGCCAGGACGCAGCTGCAGTGGTGGCCGGCGTGGTCGTTCGGGCGGGCCGTGGAGCAAACCGTGGGGTGGTATCGTCAGGTCGCATCCGGTGGCGATGTCGCCGCGACATGCCGGTTGACCTCCGCCCAAATCGCCGGGTATGTTGCGGAAGCCCGTGCGCTGGGGCTGCCGTGGGCGGTGGAACGTCCGTAACGCGCCCGAGCGAGGCCCTACCATGAGCGATCGCAAAAGCCTTCGGCGTCAAATCCTCGAGCAGGTGCAGGCGTTTCATGCCGCCGAACCGGCGCCGCCATTTCGCCCGGGCGTGGATCCGGTGCGCTACGCGGGGCGTCATTTCGCTGCCGACGAAATGACCAACCTTGTCGACGCGTCGCTGGATTTCTGGCTCACCGCGGGGAGGTTCACCGAAGAATTTGAAGCGAACCTGGCCGAATTTCTCGGGCTGGGGCATGTGGCGCTCGTGAACTCGGGATCGTCGGCGAACCTGCTCGCGTTCGCGGCGCTCACGTCGCCGCAGCTTAAGGATCGGCGCGTCCGACCTGGCGATGAGGTCATCACGGTGGCCGCGGGGTTTCCGACCACGGTCAACCCCATTCTGCAGCATCAGGCGGTGCCCGTCTTCGTGGATGTCGAGCTGGGAACATACGTGCCTTCCCTGGCGCGCATCGAAGCGGCCCTGAGCCCGAAAACGAAGGCGGTGATGATCGCGCACACGATGGGCGTGCCGTATGCGGTGCGCGAGTTGCGCGCCTGGTGCGATCAGCACAACCTCTGGCTGATTGAGGACAACTGCGATGCGCTGGGGACGCGCTACGACGGACGCTTGACGTCCACCTACGGCGACCTGGGAACCTTCAGTTTCTATCCCGCGCACCACATCACGATGGGTGAGGGCGGCGCGGTGGCGACGGGCAACGACGACCTCGCGCGCATCGTGCGCAGTTTCCGCGACTGGGGTCGCGACTGCTACTGTGCGGGCGGCGAGAACAATACGTGCGGCAAGCGCTTTTCGCAGCAGTTTGGCACGCTGCCGTTTGGCTACGATCACAAGTATGTATACTCGCACATCGGCTACAACCTGAAGGTGACCGATATGCAGGCGGCGATCGGCGTGGCGCAACTGCGCAAGCTCGAGGCTTTCACGGCCGCCCGCAAGCGCAACCACGCGTGCCTTGCAGAGGGACTCAGGAAGCACGCGCGCCATTTGGTTCCGCATGTGTCGCCCCCCAAGGGCGATCCCTCTTGGTTTGGTCACGTGATCACGGTGCGCCCCGAGGCGCCATTCTCTCGCGCCGACCTGGTGAATGCCCTGGAGTCGGCCAAGATCGAAACGCGCAGCCTCTTCTGCGGCAACCTGCTGCGGCATCCGGCCTATGCAGAGATTCCGCATCGCGTGGTGGGGGGCCTGACCAACAGCGACACCATCACCACGCACACGTTTTTCCTCGGCGTTTATCCCGGGCTTACGGATGCGATGATCCGCTACGTTCTGGAAACCGTGGACCGCTTCATGGGCGAGCGCGGCTAGCAGGCATGTCGCGCAAGCTCCAGTGCACGGTCACGAACGTTATCGACCACGGGGGGCGGGTCTACACCGTGGATCTGCAGCCCGCGAGTCCGGTGCCGCCATTCCGTCCGGGCCAGTTCCTGCACCTCACCGTGGACCCCTTTGACCCGGCGAGCTTCTGGCCCGAGTCGCGCGTGTTTTCCATCGCCAGTTCGCCGCGGGTGCGGGACCGGATCCGCATCTGCTACGCGGTGAAGGGGCGCTACACGATCAAGATGGAGCAGGTTCTGCGGCCGGGTGCCGAGGTGTGGGTCAAGCTGCCCTATGGGGACTTCGTGATCGACGAGTCGCGCGATGCGGTGCTGCTGGCGGGTGGTACCGGCGTGGGAGCGTTCACCGCGTTTCTCGAAGCATTGACGCCGGACAGCGCCAATCGTGTCACGCTTGCCTATGGCGCGCGCACGCCGGCGCTTTTTCTCTACCTGGACATGCTGCTAGGGCAGGTGGCGCGCGTGCCAAGGCTGGATGCGATATTCTTTGCCGAGACGGAAGCGGGTGCGTTTCCGGGGGCGGGCGCACCCCGCGTGCGGGGCTGCCATTCCGGCCGAATCAATCTGGATGCCCTGTGGGCCGGGGAGCGTGATTTTTCCGGTTCCCTGATTTACTTGTCCGGACCACCGGTGATGCTCAAGGCCCTCGGCATCGCCCTGCGGTCCCGCGGGATCCCGCCCGAACATATCCGCACGGATGCGTGGGAGTAGGGCGGCCTTACAGCAACGCCTTCAAGGTCTCGCACACGAACGCCGCGTCCTCTTCGGTCGTGTTCGCAGCTGATGGCAGCGAAATGCCACGTTGCGCAATGGCCGCAGCATGCGGATTCTGGAATCGCTGGACATACATCGGAAAGCGGCTCATTTGGGGAAAGCCCGGCCGCGCATGAATGTTCAGTTCCCGGAACGTCTTGAGAATGTCATCGCGCCTGGTTCGCGTGTTCTCGGACAGAAGAATCGACGGATAGGCGTAGTTGCTGCGGCAGTTCGGTTTCTCGCGAATGACAGTGAGCTGTGGGCAGTCGCGTAAACGTGAATCGTACCAACTGAAGATGTCCCGTTTGCGTTGCACCAATTCCTCGATGCGCTCCACCTGGGCAAGCGCGAGTGCTGCAGAAAGGTTGCCGATGGTGTACTGCCAGCCAAGCTCATCAGACCAGAAGACCGCCTGCGAATCTGTCCGTCCCATGCTGGAGAGCAGTTTTGCGCGCTCGAACAGCGGTGAGTTGTTCGTAACCAGCACGCCGCCCTCGCCACTGACAGCGATCTTGGCGCCCTGAAAACTGAAGCAGCCAATGTCGCCAAATGTGCCGGTTTTTTGGCCATGATAAATCGCGCCGAGCGACGGAGCCGCATCTTCGATCACGCGCAGATCGTGCTCCCTTGCGATTGCCATGATCTGGTCCATGTCCGCCAGTTGGCCGAAGGAATGCACCAGCATGATGCCCTTGGTCTTTTTCGTGATCGCCTTGCGAATCGCGTCCGCAGAGATGCACCAGCTGTCAGGTTCAACATCCACAAACACGGGGGTCGCGCCGGTGTAGGCGATTGCGTGGGCGGTCGCGACCCAGCTGAAATCCGTGCAGATGATCTCGTCGCCTTCCTTGAAATCAAGGACTTCGCACCCAAGATGGAGGGCCACCGTGCAACAATGAGTTGCGATCGCGTGCTTCACGCCGAGGTAGTCGCAAACGGCCTTCTCCAGCCGCTTGGTGTGCAGGTCATAGGTCTCGTACCAGCCGTTCTTCACCGCATCCACGGCGTAGTCTATTTCCCGCTGCGTGATCCAGGGTCCGGCAAAGCTGATCTTCTTTCGCATCGTCGTTCCTTTCGGTCAAAAATGTTTACGCATGGTGTGCAGGCGTTCGCAGGCGGAGTCGAGGACCGCCTGCGTCTTGGCGAAGCAGAGGCGGACCAGTTTGTCGCCGGCCGTGTCGTGGTAGAAGGCGCTGCCCGGAACGGTGGCCACGCCGGACCAGTGCAAGATCTGCATGGCTCGCGCTTTGGCGGAGTCGCCGGGGATGCGACTGACATCGGCAAGCACGTAATAGGCACCCTTGGGGGCATAGGGCGTGAGGCCGGCATCGCGTAGCGCCTTACACAATTGATCGCGCTTCTCGCGATAGCCGCTGGCGAGGTGGGCATAGAAATCGTCCGGCAGTTCGCGAATCGCCTTAGCCACGGCCCACTGCAACGGTGCCGGGGCGCAGACGTAAATCAGGTCATTCATGAAGCCGATGCGGTCGTGGTGTTCAGCCGGGCAAATGGCATAGCCCATACGCCAGCCGGTGATGCTGAAGGTCTTGGAGTAGCCGGACATGGTGATGGTGCGGTCGCGGAACACGGGCAGCGATGCCGGGCTGATGTGCTGCACGCCGTCGTAAACGATGTACTCATAGATTTCATCGGTGAAGACGAGCAGATCATGCTTCCGGCAAAATTCGCCCAGCTGTTCCAGTTCCGCGCGCGTAAAGACTTTGCCGCAGGGATTTACAGGTGTGTTGATCATGAGCGCGCGCGATTTGGGCGTCACCGCGCGTTCCAGGGCGTCCCAGTCGATCACCCAGTCGCCGTTTTCGACGGGCGGCCGCAGACGCGCGTAGCTCGCTTTCGCACCGACGGCGAGCAGGGTGTTGAGGTGGTAACCGTAGTAGGGCTCGAACAAAATGACTTCGTCGCCCTTTTCCAGCAGCGCCAGCGCGGCACAGTAGAAGGCGCCGGTGCAGCCGGCGGAGACGACGATGTTGTGATCGACGTCCGCATCGATCTGGTTGTAGCGCAGGTTTTTCTCGCGGATGGCCTGCCGGATTTCGGGAATACCATCAAAGCGGGTGTACTGGTTCACGCCGAGGTCGATGGCTTCGGCGACGGCGGTCTTGAGGACGGTGGGCAATTCGAGATCGCAGACGCCCTGCGAGAGGTTGACCCCGCCGACCTTGTCGCACGCCAGCGACATGGAGCGAATGTCGGACTGAATGATGGCGTCATCACTGCCGCTGTAGGTGCGCGATCTAGGTTTCACGCGAGAGCTCCATGTGGATGTTGTTGCGCATCACGGGTTCGAGACGTTCGCCGGGTTCCAGCGGCAGCCAGTCCACGCGTGTCCCGCTAACCACCCGCTTCATGGGGGTGCGGCTGGTTTCCACAAAGCCCATGCGCCGATACATGGCCAGCGCGCGCACGTTGTCGGAATAGGTCTGCAACTTGTAGTGACGAATCCCCAGTTCCCGGCGTCCCCAGCGCATCAGCGTCTGACAGGCCGCGCTCATCGCACCGGGGTGTTCACGCTCACCGCGCACGATGTTGTCGATTTCGCAGGCGTCGGTTTCACATTCGAAACGGAACAGGCCCACATGCCCCACAGACTGTCCGGCCACATCGACGAGAAACAGCAGACGGTCGCGCTGTGCGGTCACTTGGGTTTCAAACCAGCGGACCGTGCCCTCCGCCGTGATGGGGAAGATGGCTTGGAACCAGAACTCGTTGGCTTTGCGCCAGCGGCCGAGGTCCTGCATGATTTGCGCGTTGTGCGCGCATTCGGCGGTGAGGAGCTTAAGCGTGAAGGGGATGGGGGCGTGCGCGTTGTCGATAGGGGCCAGCTGGTCGGGTTCGACGATGTCGCCGAAAGGCTTGCCTTTCAAGTCAC
>JAQCIA010000027.1 GCA_027620105.1 Verrucomicrobiota bacterium
TGGACGCCGGTGAGCGGCGCGGCCTGGCGTTTGCAGGCCGCATCCCAGGCCACAGCCCACGCGCAGCCCTTTCCGCACCGGACTGGGCTGCTGCAGTAGTCGCACCTTTTCCACGCCGTACCGAGGAATCTCCCATGCTCATCACGCGATTTCATAAGATGATCCGCCACAAAATCGTGTGGGCAATCATTGCCACCGCCGTCAGCCTGCTGTTTCTGTTTTCCTTCGCTGCGGTGCCCGGCATGGGCGGCGGCAGCACGAACGCCAACCTCGCCGGAAAACTCGGCGACCAAGACGTCTCAAACAAAGAGTTTCGTCAGGCAATGTTCTTTGAAACCCAACTCGGCCAGGACCGCGCCACAACCCCAGAACAGTCCGACGCCCTGCACCGCCAGACCTGGCGCCGCCTGGCCATCCTGCAGGCCGTCCGGGAAATGGGCATCACCGTGCCGGATGACGAGATCGGTCAGATGCTCCATGAGGAACAGGGCTTTCAATCCAATGGCGTCTTCGACCGCGAACGCTACCGCGCCTTCGTTCGCAACCGCGGCGTCGATGTGACCACGTTTGAGGAATACATTCGCCAGAACATCGCCATTCAAAAGATACTTGGCATCTTGGAAGCATCGTCTTGGACCGCCCCCATAGACTTGGATCGGCGCCTGCGCAATCTCACGGACCTCCGCCAACTAGAGTACATGGCCCTCGACCAAGCTGACCATACCGGTGCCGTGACCGTCTCCGATGCCGATGTACACGCCTTCTATGATGCCAACCAGGACTATTTCAAGGTATCGGCCCGCGTCAGCGTTTCCTACGTGGCCTTTCCTTACGCCGATTATGCCGTCACGAATGCCCTGAGCGCCGCCGACGTGCAGGCCTACTACGATCTCCACACCGAAGATTTTGTGGATAAAGAGTCAACCAACGCCTACGCCCTCCCCGCCCCGATCGAAGCTGTGCGCGAGGAGATCGAGGCCGTGTTGCGCGGTGAAGCCGCACGCTTTGCCGCCCGCGAACACGCCACCGAATTCGTGATGGACCTCGCTCCGGATCGCGCTGGTAACCGCCCCACCTTCGCGGCCCTGGCCGAATCCCGTCACCTCGCCATCCACACCACCGCGCTCTTCGCCGCCTCCGAGTCCCTGCCGGGCCTGGACGTTGGATGGGAATTCAACGAGGCCGCATTCAATTTGATTCCCGATGATCCCCAGTTCGGATTCAGCGATTCGATTCCTGGCGCCAATGCCGTGTACGTCATGACCTTGCGCGACCGTCAGCCGGAGCGACTGCCTGAGTTTGCCGAAGTGGCTGAGGACGTGCGCCCGCTGGCCGAGAGCGAAGCCCATCGCAAGGCCTTCCACGCCTGGGCGGATTCACTCCGGGAAAAAATCGCGGCCGATGTGAGCAAACAATCCTCGTTTCGCGATGCCGTCGATCAGCTCGGCTTCAATGTCGTTTCCACCAAAACCTTCACCGTCCTGCAAAGCCTCAACACGAATCTATTTGATGATGCCGAGTTCGTGGTGGAACCACTGGTTGAACTCGCGAAGGGTGCGGTCGGCGACACCGTTACCGCCGGATCGCGCGCTTTCATCGTGTACATGGCCGACCGCGAACCCGGTAAACCCGTGGATGTCTACGCCCTCCGCCCCCAATTGCTCCGCACCCTACAGGATTTCACGACCCGCATGGTATTCGCCGACTGGGGTGAGCGCCTGCTGAACAATGCGCAACTCGAAGACTTCATGATCGCCTCCACCAACGCCATCCCCGACGACGTCACTTCCGACAGCTAATCCATCGTCTGGCATTTCCTCGCACCGACCGCTTCCGATCGCAACATTTCGCCGCTCCGCAGTTCAGGCCTCATGCCGGCCATCCCCCGCCACCACCTCTCCAAACCATTTAGCGTTGCGACAGGCTCACCGCCTTCCTATCCTGCCCCATGCGCGCCTACCTGATCGTCCTCGACTCCGTCGGCATCGGACAAGCCCCGGATGCCGCCGACTACGGCGATGTCGGCGCTCACACCCTCCCGCACATTGCTGACGCGCTCGGTGGACTGCATCTCCCCACGCTCACCCAACTCGGCTTGGGCTGCATCCCGCCGCTCCTGCCAGGCGGTGGACTGCCCATCGCGGGCGTGCCCCCCGTCAAGCAACCCACCGCGGCCTACGGCGCCATGCGCGAACGCTCCCGGGGCAAAGACACCACCACCGGCCACTGGGAAATCGCCGGCCTGGAACTCACCAGGGGCTTGCACGTCTTCCCCGCCGGCCCCCCTTCATTCCCCCCTGAGATGCTGGACTCACTTACCGAAGCCTCCGGTAGAAGATTGATCGGCAATAAAGCCGCCAGCGGAACGGCCATCATCGACGACCTCGGCGCCGAGCACATGCAGACCGGCGCCTTGATCGTGTACACCAGCGCCGATTCCGTTTTCCAGATCGCCGCCCATGAATCCATCATCCCATTGCCCGAACTGTACCGCGCCTGCGAAATTGCCCGCCATCTCTGCGACGCATTTCCCGTGGGCCGCGTCATCGCCCGCCCCTTCATCGGTGAAGCCGGGACCTTCAAACGCACCGGGAATCGCCGGGACTTTGCCTTCCCGCCACCCGAACCCACCATCCTGGACCGCTTGCAGGTCGCCAATGTGCATACGGTGACCATCGGCAAGCTTGATGACATTTTCGCCCATCGTGGCATTTCTGAATCGCGTCACGTCACCAACAACGCCCGTGCCCAGGAGGAGTTGCTGAACCTTGCCCACGCCGCACGGGACAACACCTTCGTCTTCGCCAACCTCATTGATTTCGACATGCTCTACGGCCACCGGCGCGACCCCGCCGGATATGCCGCCGCACTCGTGCAGACCGATGAGTTTCTGGCACGTTTTCTGGAGCGCGTGCCGCCCGATGACGTGGTCATCATCACCGCCGACCACGGCAATGACCCGACTTTCACTGGCTCGGATCACACCCGTGAATTCGTCCCGCTGCTCGTGCGCCATGCCACCAGCGCCGGACGGAACCTCGGTGTCCGCGATGGATTTTTCGACGTCGCCCAAAGCCTGGCGGCCTGTTTTGGCATCCCCGCCTTGCCGCGCGGATATTCGTTTATCTCCCCTCTGCGAGGCTGAACGTTGAGTGCTGTGCGCTGCAAGCTATCTCTCGCCACGCTGTTCGATTTGGCCATCCTGATCGCCATCGCCGCCTTCACCCTGTTCCACCTGCGCCCGGATCTCATCCTGCTGGACACCATGACCGTCGGCGGCGACACGCCGGCTCACAACTACATGGCCAGCCACCTGCGCGACACGTTCTTCCACCATGGCCGGATCGTTAGCTGGGCCCCCGGTTGGTGGGCGGGGTTCCCCCTCTTTCAATATTATTTCTACCTTCCCTACCTCCTCATCGCCGCCGTCAGTCACGCCATCCCTTTTAACATCGCGTTCAAACTCATCAACGTCCTCGGCATCCTCGCCCTCCCCGCCGCTGCCTACAGCACGGCACGCCTCATGCGCCTGCCGCGCCCCACGCCCATCCTCCTCGCCATCGCCATGCTGCCGTTCTTGTTCACACGTGCCCACACCATGTGGGGCGTGAACACCTACAGCACCCTCGCCGGCATGATCGCCAACAGCCTGAGCTTCCCCATCATGCTCCTCACCATCGGTTCCGCCTACCGCGATGGCCGCGACGGTCACCCCCGCTGGCGCTCGACCGCATTCGCCTTCCTCCTCCTCTCATCCCACTTTTTCACGACCATCATGGCGGGCATTACCCTCGCCGCGCTCCCCCTGCTCCTGCCATCCGGCGAACGCATCCGTGCCCTCCGAACCCTCGCCATCACCGGCCTGCGCACCTTCCTGCTGATGGCCTGGTGGCTGATTCCCCTAGTCGCCAAACGCGACTTCAGCGTGGACTTCGGCAACAACTGGGCCATCACCCTGGCCGGCACGCTGCCCCGCTACGTGCTCGCCCTCATCCCGTTTGCCCTGATCGCCATCCTCACGGATCGACGCACCCCGCACCGCCCTGCCATCCTGCTCCTAGCCTGGATGTACCTCAGCGCCGCCGGTCTCTTCCGCTTCGGTTTCGACCTCACACCCGTATTCGTCAACGTGCGCCTCTGGCCCTTCATCTGGTTCGGCCTCATCGCCCTCGCCGCCGTTGGCCTGGGCCGCCTGATCCGCAATCGGCCCGCGCCCTGGCTTGGCCTGCTGGCGCTCCTCGCCACGGCCCTGGTCTATGTCACCGGCGAAGAACGCATCGCCCACAACGGCATCTCCACACTACGCGACTGGGCCACCTTCAATTACGGCGGCCTGGAACGCCGCCCCGGCTACCCCGCCTTCCGTGAATTGATTCTGCCCCTCGACGGCACCCCCGGCCGCCTCGCCAACGATCTGGCGGAAGAGAACAATGCCATGGGCTCGTCGCGCTTCATCGAGGCCGTCCCGCATCTGATCAACAAACCCATCCTGGAAGGCGGTCTCGTCAACTCCGGCCTGTCCTCGTATTTCGCCTACTACATCCAATGCGAAATGTCGGAAAACTGCGCCGGCTTTCCCACCATTGTGAACCCCACCACGTTCAATCTCGTCAACGGCACCCGCCATCTCGAACTCTTCAATGTGAAACACTTCCTTGCCCGCTGGCCGACCGTACAGCAGGCCCTTGCGCAATCACCCTTCTGGCGGCGCCGCGGCAGCGCCGACGACTGGCAACTCTTCGAATTGATCACCCACGAAGGCAACCATGTCTACATCCCGAAATTTGAGCCGACCGCCGTCGACACCGTCCGCTGGCGTGAGTACGCACTGGAGTGGTTCTACACGCCCGAACTCATCGACCAGCCGTTTATCTTTGCCGCATTCAACCGCCTGCAGCGAACCGACATCCCGCTGGAATCACCCGCCATCTTCCGTCAGCGTCTCACCCAGGCCCGCGGCCACACCGGGGACATTGACGAGTGGCTGCACCTCGGCCCCTTTCCATACCCGCCCAACCTCGAGTCCCCGCTCGCCTTTGCGCCGATTCCCGAAACCGGACACGACCCGCTCCCTGGCGATGTGCTGGCCGGCCAGACCTGGCAGTTGCTGTTCACGCGCAGCCCGATCTTTCCCGGCCGCTTCTATCCGCGCACCGAGTACCTCGTGGCCTACAGCTTCGTGAACATTCATGCCCCCACCGCCCGCGATGCCATCCTCCACTACGGCAACGATGACGGCATGGCCATGTGGCTGAACGATGCGCCGATTATGCGCGATGCCATCACCGGCCTTGGAAAGTTTCGCACCTGCCCGATCACGTTGAACGCGGGACGCAACCGCCTGCTGCACAAGACCCAGCAGTCCGTCGGCGGCCAGTTTTTTCATGTGCGCCTGACCGACACGAATGGCATCCCCTTCGACGACGTCACCGTCAGCGCCGAACGCCAGGCACCGGCCGCAACGCCACCCGCGCCACGCCCCATCCGCCAGACGGGGCGCGGAGTCACCGCCGAGACCGTAACGTCAGACCGCATCCGCTTCACCACCGATGCCATCGGCCTGCCACACATCATCAAGTGCAGCTATTTCCCGAACTGGAAGGTCCGCGGCGCCAAAGCCGTTTACCAGGTCTCGCCCGCATTCATGCTCGTCTATCCCGATCAAGCTGATGTGGAAATCTACTGGGGCCGCACCACCATCGACAAACTCGCCCTCGCCCTCACCGCCCTCGGCTGGCTTTGGCTCCTCACCGCCCTCACCCGGAGATTCCGCCTTCGGCCAAAACACTCCCATCCGTAGCTGCCACCTCCCCCTATCCCCCCGCCAATCCCATTGACCCCCGTTGCTCCCCTCCGTAACCTGCCGCATGCCGCTCTTGTCCAGCACCGCCACCCTCAAACGCCTCGATGCCACCGTGGGCTACGTGCTCTGCAAGCTCATCGGACGCGCTCGCCACTACGCCGGTCGCCCGGAACTCGCCCCGGATCCCCCACCCGCAAGCATCCGCCGCATACTCGTGATCCGCCCGGGTGGCATGGGCGACATGCTTATGCTGCTCCCCATCATCCGCAGCCTGCGCCACACCTTCCCGGATGCCGCGATCGATATCGTCTGCGAGAAACGCAATCATGAAGTGTTGCAACTGGCCGGACTCGAGGCCCACGCGATCCTCTATGATGCCGCACCGCTGCGCATTCTCTCCCTGCGTTCGCGCGGCTATGACGTGGTCATCGACACGGAGCAATTTCACAACTTCTCCGCCATCATGGCCTGGCTGAGCGGCGCCCCCGTCCGCATCGGCTTTCGTATCAATCCCGCGCGGCTTTCACTCTACACCCACCTGATCGGATACGACGTCGAAGGCTACGAGTTGGATCAATTCGCGCGCCTCCTGCGGCCGCTCGGCATCACCCTCCCACTCCCCGCACTGGATGGCGCGCTCGCTGCCGCCAGCTTGCCCCTCGAAGCGCAGCTGCTCCCCGCCGTCGCGACCTTGCGCCAGGCCGGTCCCGTCGTCGCCGTCAGCCCGGGAAGCAGTGACCCCTACAAACAGTGGGGCGCTCCAAAATTTGAGGAATTGATCGAGGCCCTGCTGTCGCGTGGCCTGGGCATCGCACTTGTGGGTGGATACAGCGAGCGCAAACAGGCCGAGGAGTTGACGCAGCGCGCCAAATCAGACCGCGTGGTGAACTGCGTGGCTGCGTGCACACTGACCCAGACCGCCGCGGTCCTACAGGCCTCGGAACTCTTCGTGGGGGGAGATTCCGGACTTGGCCATCTCGCCGTCGCCCTCGGGCGGCCCACGCTGACCATCTTCGGCCCGAGCGACCCCCGCAAGTGGAGCCGCCCCGGCCACAGTCACCGCGTGCTGCGCCGCGATCTCCCCTGCTCACCCTGTGCCATCTTCGGCTACCGCAAACTCTGCCGCGACATCCCCTGCATGTCCGGTATCACCGTCGCCGCAGTTCTCAAAACTGCTGATGCCCTGATCCCCGCCGCCCGGTAGTGGCTCTTTTCGAATGCCGTGATCCGTCGATGCGCCACACGTTGCGCGACTACAAGGATCTCCTGATGTCGTAGCCGCACCGCCGGCGGTCGTATTTCAAAATGGATCCACGCCCCATTCCTGCCCCTCACTGCGTCACGCGCGGCAGTTCCGTCAGCACCACCTTCGGATTGCGTTCGGTGAAGTACCCCAGCCCCCAGTCGGTCGTGAACAAAATCACCGTGCGTCCGCGCTCATCCGCCGCCACTCGGCAACCGGCCGGCAACACCTCGTCCGTCACCGCCGCCGGTGGCACTTCCGGCGCCACCCAGCGAATCACCTTCCAGGGCGCCGGCTCGATCCGACTCTCCGCGCCGTACTCCGACCGCAACCGATACTGCATCACCTCGAACTGCAAGGGCCCCACCGCCCCCAGCAACGGCACGCGCTGAACACTGTCTTTCAGGAAGTACGACTGCACCGCGCCTTCCTGCAGCAGATGGTCCAGCCCCGCCCGGAAGCGCTTGAACTGTGCAGTGGTGGTCCCATGCAGAAACGCAAAACACTCGGGCGCAAAGCGCGGGATGGTGTCGTACACAATCGCGGGGTCCTCTCCCAGCGTATCGCCAATGCCGAACTCCGCATGCCCCACCACGCCAATCACATCGCCGGGATAGGCCTCCTCGATCGTCTCGCGTTCGCGCGCAAACATTTTGTGCGAGCGCGGCAGGCGTACCGTGGCGCCGGTGCGACTGTGCACCACCTTTAGATCGCGCGTGAACCGACCTGTGCAAATCCGCATGAAAGCAATCTGATCGCGATGATTCGGATCCATATTGGACTGAATCTTAAAAATAAAACCCGAAAACGTGGGGTGCTCGGGCGATATCATCCCCTGGGACGTGGCCCGTGGCCCCGGCGGCGGCGCATGCGCAATGAAGGCATCCAGCAGCAGTTGCACACCAAAATTGTTGCTCGCACTCCCGAAGAACACCGGGGTCATCTCGCCCGCAAGCACCGCCGCCGTATCGAACGTGTGCCCCGCCGCGTCAAGCATCGCCAGTTCATCCGTGACCTTTGCCAGCGTGCGTTCATCCAGCCGCGCCTGCACCTCCGGATCCGTCAATCCATGAATCGCCACCGGCGCCCGATAGGCCCCTCCCGGCACGCGTTCGAAAAAATGGGCCCGACCGGCCCGGCGATCATACACACCGCTAAACTCCGCCCCCGTCCCCAGCGGCCACTGCATCGCGTATGTGCGCAGCCCAAGCACGCTTTCAAGCTCGTCGAGCAGTTCCAGCGGCTCGCGCGTTGGCCGATCCAGCTTGTTCATGAATGTGAAGATGGGAATGCGCCGCATCCGGCAAACTTGAAACAGCTTGCGCGTCTGGCTTTCAATCCCTTTCGCGGCATCAATCACCATCACGACCGCATCCACCGCCATCAGCACGCGATAGGTATCTTCAGAAAAGTCTTTGTGGCCCGGGGTGTCGAGCAGGTTCACGCAGCAGTCGCCGTAATCAAACTGCAACACGGTGGAGGACACGGAAATACCGCGCTGACGTTCCAGTTCCATCCAGTCTGATGTCGTGGAGCGCTGCTGCTTGCGCGCCGTCACCGACCCGGCAGCCTGAACCGCGCCCGCGTAGAGCAAAAACTTTTCCGTGAGCGTGGTCTTGCCGGCATCCGGATGCGAAATGATCGCAAACGTGCGGCGTCGGGCTATTTCGGCCTTTGGGTCCATGGGAATCGCGAAAGGCCCGGGCATGCAGTGCCGCGGGCAAATTTGAGCGTCAACCGCCGGACCGGCGGATGAGCAGTGAACGTGTATCTGCCACCATCAACATCGCCGCAGTATAGCGCCACGCCGCTCAAAAAACAGGCAAATCCAACCTTCGGCAGTGCGCATGACATCAGAGGCTGGCCGTTGTCGGTTTCGGGATCGCGCTTCAGCGGAATCTCGTAGCTCAACATGCCCCAGTTGAACGCTGCCACATACCCGGCCGGCCAGGCCGTTGCGCCCCCCAGGCGGCGGCCTCCGCAACCTGGCCCGGTCCGCTCTCAGGCCTTGACGATCCGAATGCGACAGGCATGCCCATTCACATCCCACGCCTCAATCGCTTCGTCAATGTCATCGCTTGGCGCCGTGCCCAGACTCAGAATCTCGGCATTCACATACTGCATATGCTCCGCCAGTGCCGCCCGCAAGGCATCACCCGCAGAGAACTGCACCTGAATGCGATCGCTCACTTCCAACCCGGTTGTCTTGCGCAAATTCTGAACTTTGTTCACAAACTCACGGGCCAGCCCTTCACGCACCAGCGCATCCGTCAGCTGCGTCTCCAGCGCCACCACGAGCTCGCCTTCCGCCGCCACCACCATCCCCGCCAGCGGTGTGCGCTCAATCACCACATCACCCGCCCCCAGGTCCACCTGTGATCCGTCGGCCAATGCAATTGCCACCGCCTGCCCCGAGGCCAGACGTTCCAAGGTTGCCGAATCGAGCGTGGCGATCACTTTGGCCGCCTCTTTCATTCTCGGGCCCAATTTCGCACCCAGCGCCTTGAAATCGGCCTTGGCCTTGAGTGACGCCAACTCCGTTTCCTGCGCACCAAAGACGACGGATTTGACGTTCAATTCGTCTTCGACCAGATCCTTCAGCGCTTCGATGCCTGCCAGCGTCGCCGCATTGCGCGATACCACATGCAACACCGCCAATGGCTGGCGCACCTTGAGGTCATGCGCCGCGCGCAGGGCTCGGCCGAGCTGCACAACCGTCATCACATGCACCATGCGCGCTTCGAGTTCGGGATCACGGTGCGCCTGATTTGCCTCCGGAAAATCGCACAGATGCACCGATGTCGGCATCGTCGCCGTGCGCAAATTCATAAACATGCTGTCGCTCAGGAAGGGCATGAACGGCGCCGCCACCTTGGCAAGCTGTGTCAGCACATAGTGGAGCGTCGCGTAGGCCTGGGCTTTATCCGCATCGTTCAGCGATTTCCAGAACCGTCGCCGGCTGCGGCGAATGTACCAATTCGTCAGGTCTTCGATAAAATGCACAAAGGGCCGCACCGCACGCTGCAAGTCATACTCGTCCAGCGCCGCCACAACGCGATCCAGCAGTGTCTCGAGCGAACTCACGATCCAGCGATCAAGCACGTTGCTGCGCGCCACGCCGTTGTCGCTCTCTACCGGCTGCCATCCATCCACATTCGCGTAAGTCACGAAAAAGCTGTACGCATTCCAGAGCGGAATGATGATGTTGCGCATGAGGTGCTTGACGCCCTCTTCGGAGAAGCGCAGATCCTCGGCACGCACAACCGGCGAATAGACCAGATAGAGCCGCAAGGCGTCCGCCCCATACGTCTCGATCAGCTGCGCCGGGTCGGGGTAATTCTTCAGGCGCTTGCTCATCTTGCGCCCGTCCTCCGCCAGCACCAGCCCGTTGACCACCACGTTGCGAAAGGCGGGTTTGTCAAACAGCGCCACCGAAAGCACCATCAGCGTATAGAACCATCCGCGCGTCTGATCCAACCCCTCGGCAATAAAGTCGGCTGGAAAATGGCCTTCGAACCGCTCGCGATTCTCGAACGGATAGTGCGCCTGCGCATAGGGCATGGCCCCACTTTCGAACCAGCAATCCAGCACTTCCGGAACCCGCTTGAGCGTGCCCTTCCCATTGCGGGAAGGCAGCTCCAGACCGTCAACGAAATGCTTGTGCAGATCCGTGACCTTCTTTCCCGAGCGCGCCTCCAGCTCCGCGATGGAGCCGATACATTCAATCTCCTTACCGTCCTCGCTGCGCCAGATGGGCAGCGGCGTTCCCCAATAGCGGTTTCGCGAAATCGCCCAGTCCCGCGCCCCTTCGAGCCATTTTCCAAAACGCCCGTCGCGCAAGTGATCCGGCACCCAGCGGATCTGCGCATTCGCCGCCAGGAGGCGTTCCTTCAGCGCCTCAACGCGCACGAACCAGGTCGAGATTGCGCGATAGAGCAGCGGTGTGTCGCAGCGCCAGCAGTGCGGATAACTGTGCTTGATCGTGTCACGCCGGACCAGCTTTCCCTCAACCTTGAGACGCGCCATGATATCAGCATCAGCCGCCTTGACTGCCCGCCCCGCGAAATCCGGCACGTCCTCGCTGAACCGGCCTTCCGCGTCCATGGGGCACACCGCCGGCAGCTTCTCTACCGCACCCAGCCGCGCATCATCCTCGCCGAATCCCGGCGCGATATGCACCACACCCGTGCCGTCTTCGGTGGAAACAAAGTCCCCGGCCACGATGCGAAAGGCACCGGCGCTTGCCTTCAGCCCCGCAAAATAGGGAAAGAGCGGCTCATATGTCCGTCCCACCAGTTCGGCTCCGCGCAAATCGCGTGTCGCGCCGTGATCTTTGTCGCTCTTGTAGTACTGCCCCAAGCGAGCCTTTGCGAGGTAGTACACCGCGTCGCCATCCTCAACCCGCACGTAGGGAATGTCCACGCCCACCGCCAGCGCCATGTTGGATGGCAAGGTCCAGGGCGTCGTCGTCCAAGCCAGGATGAACGCCCCCGGTTCGTCGTCGAGCTTGAAGCGCACCGTAATGGCCGGGTCGACCACATCTTTGTAGCCTTGATTCGTCTCGAAATTCGACAGGGGTGTGGCGCAGCGCGGACAGTAAGGCAGAATTTTCTGACCTTCGTACACCAGGCCCTTTTCCCACAAGGATTTGAAAACCCACCAGATGGATTCCATGTAAGTAGGGTCCATGGTCTTGTAGTCGCGATCAAAATCAACCCACCGCCCCATGCGCGTCACGGTCTCGCGCCATTCGCGCGTGTAGCGCAGCACGATGCTGCGGCAGCGTTCATTGAAAACATCCACGCCCATCTTCTCGATGTCGCTCTTGCCGCTGATGCCCAGGTCCTGCTCCACTTCGTACTCCACCGGCAGACCGTGGCAATCCCACCCAAAGCGGCGATCCACAAACTTGCCCCGCATGGTCTGGTAACGCGGCACGATGTCCTTGATCGTGCCGGCCAGCAGGTGCCCATAGTGCGGCGTCCCCGTCGCGAAGGGAGGGCCATCGTAAAAGACGAACTCCTCACCGGCGCGACGCATATCCAAAGACTGCTGAAAAACGTCATGCGTTTTCCAGACGTCCAGCACCTCGCGCTCCATCTGGGAAAAATCGGTCTTATTGGAAACAGCTTTGAACATGCAGTCTCTCTACATGAAACCACTTGCTTCCATCAATAACACTTTGATTGCAGCAGCGCGCGGAGGCCCACGGACGGTCCAGAAACCCGTCCGGACCTTCACGTGCGTCCGCAAGCCGCCGTACCGGACGC
>JAQCIA010000028.1 GCA_027620105.1 Verrucomicrobiota bacterium
GCCTTGTCCTTGGCCAGCGACTCCAGGCGCTTTTGTGGGATCGCATTCAAAAACCGTACCGGATTCAGCCCCACGGATTCCCACAGCGCCGCGTCCATGCGATGGAAGAGTTCCACGGCCGCAGGATTCCATGACCACCAGTAGTTGCGCGCCAGCACTTCGAGAAAGCGAATTTTCTCGGGAATTGAGGGCACGATGTTGAAAAGATGAATGTGCTTCATATCGGTTTCTTTCGTAAGGGATGCTTCATGCGTATGGACGCACCTGCAGGAGGCTGTTCAGCGATCCCACCGGATTGGCCGTCCATTTTGGACAGTGCGGATCGATGCACCAGTGGTCATCGATCACAAATCTATATTCGCGGCGTCCTGCGGGCAGCATCACATGGGTATAACATGTCGCCGTCCGGGCACTCCAGCGCAGCGGCGCCGCATCTGGGGACCATTTGTTAAACCAGCCGGCCACGCGGATTTGCTTTCCACGCAGCACGGGCAGACAAAATTTGACGCGTTTCAATTTCCTGGCCTTCATACACAGACGCTCTCTCGAAGGCCACCAACCCCAACCCACCGCAGAAGCCCATGCGTGCCCCCAAATCATCCCCTTCGGGGGCAATCGGTAGCACCCGGAACCGCGAAACCTACGGAAAATCTCGCCCCCCCGCAAGCCTTGTCTAGCTGATCTACTCTTGGTCTATCTGTAGTGGTGTGGCTTTATTGATCGACGCAGTTGCTCGGCCTTGCCGCTCTGCGACACCCGCGGGCGGTGCCGGCGGGAAGCCCGTGCGGTGTGGGCGAATCACCGCGATACAATCACCGGCGGAACTACGCCCGCAGCAGCGCCAGCACGCGATATAGTTCCGTACAGCCCCACGCTTGTGCACCGCAACCGCGCCCACGATGCGGAGCGTCGCCGTCGAGGATTTCCGGAACGTGGCGGATGCAATCACGGTTGATGATTTCCGTCGCGCTGCCCAGCAAGGCCGCGGCGGTGGCGCGCATCGGCTTGCCGTGCAGCCGATACAAGGCCTCACTGTACGAGGGAAAGAGCCAGGTCCAGGCGGTGCCGTTGTGATAGGCCGGCTTGCGGCGCGTATCCTCATCGCCCTCGTACCGTCCCCAGTAGGGCCGCTGCGGATCGTTCAACAGTTTTCCGTCGCGCGCCACCGCGATCGGGCGCTGCACGGGCCGGTTGGCGAGGCTGCGGATCGCGCCGGGCACCAGCAACGTGTCGCAGGCACGCAGGATGTCGCTGCCCAGCGCAGCATCCTCCACCGCCCCAAGCGTGATGGCCAGCAGTTGGTTCGGACGCAACGCGTCATCGGCTTCGGCCTCCGCGGCAGTTTGTCCCGGTTGCGCGTGCAGACAGTCCGACAGATAGCGCAGCCCCTCAGACCCCGCGCTGTTCCCACGCACATAGAATTTCAATATCGACGCGCGCACCTGCTCGCCGAGCGCGGCCCACGGACCGGATTGGTCGTGCGCCGCCAGCAGGCGCAGGGCCGCATGCCACAAGGCCTGAATCTCGACTGGATATCCCTCGCGCGGCGTACCAGCCGGGAAGTTCGTATCCATCCATGTGAAGTGTGCCGGACTGAAGATCAAGCCGCTCTCGCAATCCATGCGAATGCCGTTGGGCGTTCCCTGCATGTAGGCCCGGGCCATCGACACCAGTACCGCCTTGATGCTGCGCCCTGCCACGCGTGTCGCCAGAAATCGCGCGTTTCCCTCCGCGGCCAGCACATCCGCACAGGCGGTAAAGAACCACAGCGGGGCATCCGACGTGTCGCGATTGGAGGCGTCCGCCCCGTGGATCAAATTCGGCAGCGTGCCCCGATCTTCAAAGCGCGCAAATTCTTTCAGGATGGCTTTGGATGCGTCGAGCATCCCGGCGGCGATCAGGCCGCGCAGGCAGATCATCGTGTCCCGGCCCCAATCGAGAAACCAGGGATAGCCCGCAATCACCGTACGACCAGATCCGCGACGCACCACGAAATCGCGCATGGCCACGGCCATGGCATCGCCCAACGCAACCGGCTTGTTGCGGCGCGCGGCGGCCGGTTCGTGTGGATTCACAAATGGTTCGGGAGGCCGCCCACCCGCCGCGACTTCCGCCGTGAGCGCCACCGTACGGGCGCCGTGCAGACGCACGACAAAATAGCCAGGTGAGAACAGATCAGAACTCGCATCCAGGCCACGTTCGCCCTCTTCCGGATGTGGCACCATGTACGCCCACTCCGCCGCATGGGTGAATGCACTACCCTCCAGTTGCACGTGCAGCGCACGTTCGACGGTCGGCTCAAAGGTGAACCCATCGGGCCGCGCGTGAATCGCCGTCGGCCAGGCATGCTCGGGCCCCGCAAACGCTTTGGTCTTCTCATGAAATTGGCGATCCTCAATGTCGGGCCGCAGGACCAGTTTCACGGGTGCATCCGGTTCCAGATGGTCAGGACTGGAGCCGGTGAGGCGCCGGAACACCAGGCGCAACGCATTCCGATCCGGCGCAAGGCGCAGCGTGACGTCCAGCGGCACGCGTTTGCCCAGCCCCGCCGGCACGGCGAAACGCCAGACCACGGCGCCATCCGCCTCCTGCCCGAACCATTCCAGACAACGTTCATCCAGCGGATGCGAGTAGCCGCGGAACAGCAGCCACACACGGCAGCGCGTGAACATGATGCGCCGATCCACGGGAAACTCCGGGTGCAGATTCACCGCCAGCAGCGCGTCATACTGACTGCGCAAGGTCCCCCACGCGGCGCGGACCTGGGCGCAGGTGCCACATGTGTTGGCCGCAACGGCGTAAGCGCCAACCTGCAGGGCATCGGTTTTTGAAAAGCGCGTGTGCACCACCGCATTTGCCACCGATGCCAGATGCAGCACCGCGGCGGTCACATGCTGCGCACGCTCCGCTGCAAAGACCGTGAAATCGAGCGAGCCCGGAGTCGTGACGGCCGGTGTCGCTCGGGCTGGCAGCAGTACCGTAAACTTGCCCGCGCGATCCGGCAGTGCCCGCTCGCGGCGCAGCACGCGATCGCCCTGACGCCAGTCGACTGCAAAATCGATTTCCGCCCGAATGCATAACGCATGGCCCGGCGGGACCATGACAACGCGGCTCGCATCCACCGGCCATGTCCAGATAACCACGTGCGCTGGCAGTGCACCACCCAGCACCTGCAGTGCCGCGACAGGATCGCTGGCAATCACGTTGGACAGGTGATCCACATCCAGGTCTGACACATCGCCGAAACCATGCAACGCCAGTTGCAGATCAAGAATCTTGGCTCGGCGCCGCTGCGCCAAGGCGCGCGCGGGCTCACCTGTGAACGTGCCCGGATCCGCTTGCGCGAACTGTTCCCGCCACGCCGGATCCGCCACCAAACAACGGACTTGTGCCGGCGCCAACGCACACGCACGGAGCCCGTCACGGATGTCAGTGGTCACGTCTTCGCCGTTTAGCACATCATGCCATTCGCCCGCCCCCGGAAATGCCGTCGTCGGCCATGTCGCCGTCGCGGGCTGGCCTTCAGCCAGGTTGACGAGCACCAGCACGGCATGGCCACCCGTGCCGTCGGTCCTGCTGACCGCCAACGCCGCGCTGTCGCCGGTGTCGATCACGGTAACCCGTGCGCCAGCGGAGAATGCGGGATGCGTGCGCAGGAGCGCACTAAGGCAACGCAGCCGTTCCACTTGATTAGACGAGCTACCCCAGGCCAGCGACTGCGCCCCATGCACGATCACCTTTTCCGTGGCGTGCCATTCGACGCCATTGGTGATCCCGAAGCCCCCCGCTGGCGCGACAAGCGCGGCCAGGGCGGTCCGCATGTCCGCCCACGCTGGCGAACGCGCCGCGAGTCGTGCGTTGTCGTGCGTCTCGGCGTAGTGCACATGCAGCCCGCGACTGGCCGCCAACGCCACGTTCTCTGAAACACAAGCCGCCACATCGCTCCGCCACACTTTCTGAAAGAGTTCGGAGTAGGCCCAATCGAGGTTGCTGACCGAGAGCAGCTGATCCACCGCTGCGGGCGGCCCGCCCAGCCCTTCAAGCAAAAACACGGTGTCGGGAAATTGCGTGCGCACTTCGGCGGTGATGTATTCCCAGACCGGCACCGGAATCATGTAGCCCGCATCGCAACGAAAACCATCCACACCCTGCCGGCACCAGTACAGGAACACGTCCGCCATGTAGTGCCACAGCCCGCGATGCGCGTAATCGAGCTTGGACAGATCCTCCCAGGTCACCCCCCACGCCCCCGGCGACGTGAATGTCGCATCGGCGTTGCGCGCGAACCACTCGGGATGATGAATCTGCAGATGCGACGCCCACCCGGTGTGATTGATCGGCATGTCCATGAACAATTTGGCGCCGCGCCCATGCACCGCATCGATCAATTCGCCAAACTGCTGCAGCGGGGTCGTGCGACGATCAAACTCGGCCAGCGCGGGATCAACATCGCGATAGTCCAGCGCCGCAAATGGACTGCCGAAGCGGCCCATGCGCGCAAAAGTCGTCGGCACGGGATGAATCGGCAGGAGCTGCAGAATGCGAAAACCCAGCGTGCCGTGGATGAAATCCAGATGCCGGATCAGATCGCGAAAGGTGCCGGAGCGCGGGATGGCGATGTACCCTTGTGCATCCAGCAATCGCAACGCCGCCTCCGCCTCCGGCGTACTTGCGCTCTGTGCGAGATTCGGACCGAACTGGCGCACAAAGGCGGTATAAATCGTATTGGCGCAGACCGTATCCGCCGGTTCGACTTTGATCACCGTGTTTTCGCCCGGCGGCCAGCTCGGCTCATCCTGGCCTTCCGCGAGGAAGAACGCCTTCACCTCAAACCGCCCCACATCCGCCAGCGGCAGGCGCAAGGCGAATTGGCAGTTGTCGATGCGGCGCATGGGCAGGTCATGCCAGTCGCGATGCAGAATCGGCTCGCCCTGCACCACCAACCGGATCAACTCATCCCGCCGCGTGGTAGCCGCGCCAAGATTCGTGCGAACCCAGCCCAACCCGGCGCACGGCTCCGACAGCACCAACCGGATATCCAGCACATCCCCGGCATGGTGGACATGCTGCGACCCCGGCATCGGTTCCTGAAGTAATTCACCCATGCGCCGCAGTGTAATGCACCGCCACCGGAATTCAAATCTTCGGATGGCAGCCAGATCGCGCTTATGAAATGATGCGTTCCCGTGACGGATCGACTGCTACCCCTATCTGCGGATGCCGAGGCCCCACCGTTGCCGGAACCCGCTTGTGACGCGCTCACAGTTGGCGGCGTCACCTATCGCCACTCCGCCGCCAAGTTCTGGCCACGCCTGATTGATGAGGCTTTGGCCCTGCACCCCGCCTGCACGCGCATCGAATTAGCGGCTCTCACGCCCGAGGCTTTTGACCCCGTACGCCTGGACCCGCACGCCGAACTGCAACGGGATGCCCGCGACCTGGCCGAGGCGCTCATGGAAGACGTCATCCGCGAAACCGTGGCCCAACTGGCCCTCTATGGTCCGCCGCCACTCGTGCGCGTGCGCCTGCTGGAGGGTGATCGCGAACTTTATGCAGCCGAATTGCCGGGCGATTGCGCCGACGCCGAGGTCTTTGTCTTTCTCGTCGGGTGGCTATTGGAATGGGCGAGCGTGCCCCGTGACACATGGATCAATCTGCAACTGCGTGGCGCCTTCGCCGCCCGCGACCAGCGCCGCAAGCGCACCTACGGACTGCAATTCGCCACGCGCCGCGAGCACGTGCGTGAAGGTCTCTATCGCGTGGTGGTGGCCCTCGACCCCAAGGTCAGCGGGCAAAGCGCCCAGTAAACCGCATCGCCCACCTCAATCTTTTCCCCTCAAGGAATTCCTTCGACGCCGCCCCCCGGATGTTGGATGTTGTGCGTTTCCAAATTGCCCATGCATGCATCCACACGTTCGCCCACGACCATCATCTATCCCGCCGCTTTCGCCATGGCCTTTGCGCTCACGCAGGTGGCCCTGGGGCTGATCTTCTTTGCGCGCGACATCCACCACGCTCAACCCGGTCCCATCGGGTGGTTGGCCGGCACCTGGGCGCTGACCTATACGATTGGCTGCGTGGTCCTGCGTCCCCGTGTCCGCCACTTCTCCGCGCCGAATCAGGTGCTCATTGCCGCCGCCAGCCTCGCCGCCATCTTCGCCGGCATGCAGTTCGCCCCCAATCTGCTTTGGCTGTTCGCGCTACAAGGGCTGTTCGGCCTCATGCTCTCGCTCTACTGGCCGGCCCTCCTAGGCTGGCTGTCAACCGGCGCGGAAGGCGCCGATCTCGGCCGCCTTGTCTCGCGCTTCAATTTAATGTGGTCCACCGGCAACATTTTCGGCCCCTACGCCTGCGGCTGGCTGCTCCATGTCCATGTGCGCCTGCCTCTGATTGTCGGTTCGGCCGTGCTGCTGGGAACGGCGCTTTTCGTTGCCCTGGCCACGCGCGAACGCCCCAGGCCTGATGCGACGCCCGCCGAAGTTCCCGTGCCACCCGCTCCCGCCGTGGATCGCAGCACGCCCCTGCGTTATCCCGCCTGGGTCGGGCACTTCGCCGCCTACTTCACCGTCGGCGCCCTCATGGGCGTCTTCCCAGTCGGCGCGCGCGAGCAACTGGGCTATTCGGAAACTTTAATCGGCTTCATCTTCTTCATTCGCGCCATTGCCAACACCGTGGCTTTCGTGGGCATGGGCCACACGTCCGCCTGGCACTTTCGCATGGGACCCATGCTAGTCGGACAGGTGCTGATGCTGGTCGCCTTCGTGGGGCTGATCGGCAACGACACGCTGGTGCCCATCATCATCCTGATGAGTGTGGCCAACTTCGCGGTGGGGATCACCTATTCCGCCAGCATCTTCCACGGCGCATCGGGCAGCCTGGACCGCGCCCACCGCATGGCCATTCACGAGGCGCTCATCGGCGTGGGCCTCTTCATCGGTTCCGCCGCCGGCGGCGTGGCCTACACCGTCGCCTCACTGAACGGCGTCTACATCATGTCCGCCCTGGTCCTGGCCGTCGGCACGGTCATTCAAACCGCTGTCGGCCGCCACCACGCCCGCCCTTAATCCGCCCCCGGAAACCGGCTGGCACAGAGCGCGATCCACTCCCTGGCTGCCTCGGACGACGTCAGCGCCCGCCCGCACTCGCGCTGCTGGGCCTCGCGGTAGGCTTCAATGTGGCAGAGTTGCTCAATGATCCTAGCCTTCAAAAATGTTTGCGGGTGCAGGAACCGCAGCCCCGTGGCATAGCGCGCGGGCGTGCCCGCCTTCTCCGGATATGCCCACATGACTTCGCCACTCAGACCAATACGGCTCTTCAGTGTGGGAAACTCAACCAGCAGCAGATCGCCGGGCTCGTAGGATTCAGGCGCCAGAAAACTCGGCCCGCCATCGCTGATGTCGCGCAACTCGTGATGGTCGCCCGCGATCACGCCCTGCTTCTCGCAGCGAACCGGCACACAGGCTGGATGGCGAATGAAGCGCCGACGTTCATCATGCTGCGAAACGCGCACGGCCATCATCCGTCAACTCCTCGCGTGCGAATCTACCCCGACATCTCCGCGTAGTGAAACATGGCGTTGATGCAGCGCAAGGCCCCTTCGCGCACATCATCGCTCAACACAATGCGATCATCCTCATCCGGCGCACGCAGCACACGCAGAATGTCCTGCATCGCGTTAGACTTCATGTAGCGACATTCCACGCATGGGCCGATGAAGGTCTTGCCGGGCATCTCCACTTGCGCGCGCCCCGCCAATCCGCACTCCGTCAGCAGCAGATATGCCTCCGCATCCGTGTCGCGCAGGTACTGCATCATGCCCTTCGTGCTGGCCACATGGTCTGCATGCCGGATCACATCGGGACTGCATTCTGGATGACTCAACACCTTCAGTCCCGGATACTTCCCGCGCAACCGGAGGACGCGCTCGGGATCGTACTGCTGGTGCACATAGCAGGTGGCACTGAAAATCTGCACATCCTTCTGCACACCGCGCCGCTTCATTTCGTCCTGCACGTTCTCACCCATCAGCTTGTCCGGCAGGAAGTAGATCTTGTCGCTGGGAATGCGCTGCACGATGTCATAGACATTGGAACTAGTGACGCAGACATCGCAGACCGCTTTCACCGCTGCCGACGTGTTGATGTAGCAGACGAAGGTGTGCTCGGGAAATTCCCGGCGCAATTCGCGCACGCGCTCGGCGGTGATGGCATCCGCCAGCGAGCAGCCGTTCTGCTTGCTCGGCACGAGCACCTCTTTGTCGGGATTCAGACACTTCGCCGTCTCGGCCATGAACTTAACTGCCGCGAACACGATGATGCTGGCGTTTGTGGATTTGGCGTCCTTGGCGAGCTTATAGGAATCGCCCACAAAATCCCCGACCCCCACCGTAATTTCAGGATGTACGTAATAGTGCGTCAGGATGACGGCATTCTTCTCGTGCTTCAGCCGGTTGATCTCATCGACCAGCGGCGCGAGTTCCACACAGCGCTCCCATGTGTAGGGGCCGCTCGTCCCCACGGCCACACCCTTCAGCTTCTCAAAAAGGCGCTGTGCCGTGGCATTCTCTGCTGTGGCCGTCTGGATCATGATGCCTTCAATTCCCTCGCCTGCGACAGCGAGACGTCCTCCCCCTCTCCTCCGCGGGGAGAGGGCCGGGGTGAGGGGACCTCACACAATTTCCAGATGAATCTCCGGATCAAATTCCTCACGCAGAATCTGCTGGATCACCTGCAACGTTCCCGATGTCGACGCCGGACAATGCCCGCAGGTGCCCTGGTAGGTCACCAGCAGGCGTTTGGATACGGGATCGTACTCCAGCACTTCCACCTCGCCGCCGTGGCTGCGGATATAGGGCCGGATGGTCTGTTCAAGAATGCCGTCGATCACTGCCGTGTTCCCCACCGTCGCGCGCACCAGTTCCGCCGGCGGCGTCATCGCCGGATCATGCGCGGTGAGATGCTCAGCCACAAGTGCGCGCACGGGACCATCCACCACGCTCCAATCCGTCCCGCGCGCCGTGGTCACCGTGATCACATTCCCCGCAAAATGCACATCGCTGACGCCGGCCACACCGAGCAAGGCCACAGCCATCGGCACGTGCTTGCACGTTGCTGCATCGGCGAAGCTGATGCCATTGCCCGTGCGCACATCCCGGTCGAGAATCAGTTTCCGCGCCCGCGGGTGCGCCGTGGGTTCCACGATGATGTCGATGGTCTGCATGTGCCCGCCTCTTTCCTACAACTTGTCTTCCGTCGTCGTGGCCCCCTGGCCGTCCAATGCGCTCCTTAAGGCGTGCCAGCACAGGGCGGCGCACTTCACTCGGGCCGGGTAGCGCCACACCCCTGAGAATACCCGCAATTTGCCCAAATCGCAATCCTGCGGCGTGGCCTCAGACTTTCCCATCACCAGCCCGCGAAACGCATCAAACAGCGCGTGCGCCTGCGCCACCGTCCGCCCCGTCAACGCCTCGCTCATCATGGACGCGGAGGCCTTGGAAATCGCACATCCATGCCCCTCGTACGCGACCTCCCGAATCACGCCCGCGCCGTCAATGGATAAATAGACCGTGTAGGCATCCCCGCACAACGGGTTCAAGCCCTGCGCCTGGTGCGTGGCCCCCAACAAGGCCCGCATGTTGCGCGGCGTGCGGTTGTGATCCAGAATCACCTGCTGATACAATTCGTCGCTCGCCCCGCTCATCCGAATAGCTCCTTCGTTTGCATGATTGCCGCCGCCAGCCGATCCGCATCCGCGCGCGTGTTGTAAATGGAAAACGACGCGCGCGCCGTCGCCGGGATGCCGTAGCGTTGCATCACCGGTTGTGTGCAGTGGTGCCCCGCGCGCACGGCCACCCCATGCGTATCCAGAATCTGCCCCACATCATGCGGATGCACGCCCTCCAACACGAACGACAGGATCGCCGCCTTCTCGGGGGCCGTGCCATACAGCCGCACCCCGGGAATGCGCGCGATGAGACGGGTGGCGTAGTCGCGCACATCCTCCTCGTGCGCCGCGATGCCGGCGAGCCCCAGCGCATTCACATAATCCAGCGCCGCGCCCAACCCGATCACGCCCGCAATATGCGGCGTGCCCGCTTCAAACTTATACGGCAGCGCGTTGTAGGTGGTGCGCTCAAAGCTCACGGAGAGAATCATATCGCCACCACCGAAAAATGGCGGCAGCGCATCCAGTAGCACGCGTTTGCCATACAGCACCCCCACGCCTGTCGGACCAAAAATCTTGTGCCCCGAAAACGCCAGAAAATCGCAATCTAGCGCACGCACATCCACCGCGCGGCAGGCCACGGCTTGCGCCGCATCCACCAGCACCTTGGCGCCGTGCGCATGCGCGGCGTCAATCACGCGTTGCACGGGATTTACCGTGCCCAGTGAATTCGAGACATACACCACGGACACCAACTTCGTGCGCGGCCCGAGCATGGCTTCATAGGCCGCCAGGTCGAGCTGGCCGTCGTCTGTGATCGGAATCACCCGCAGCACACACCCTGTGCGTTCACGCAGCATCTGCCAGGGCACAATGTTGGAGTGGTGCTCCATCTCCGAAAGGATGATCTCGTCGTCGGCGTGAATCGTGGAACCAAACGCGTGCGCCACGGTGTTGATGGCGGCGGTGGTCCCGCTGGTAAAAATGATTTCCTCGCGCTGTTCCGCATGGAGGAAATGCTGCACCTTGTCCCGCGCGGCTTCATACGCCTCGGTTGCCTTCTGGCTGAGGTGGTGCACGCCACGATGAATGTTCGCCGATTCTTCCCGATAGTGCTGACGCACCGCCTCCACCACCGCCTCGGGCTTCAGGGTCGTGGCCGCGTTATCCAGATACGTCAGCGGGCAGCCATTCACCGTTTGCCGCAACGCCGGAAAATCGGCACGCACGTTATCGATGGGATATGTGTTCGCCGTCATGGCTTAAAAATCACCATCCGCAACCGCAGATGAACGCGAATGAACACGGATTCGAACTTGAGCATCTGCGTGAATCCGTTTTCATTTGCGGCTCCATCATGCTTCCTCAAAATACCCCGCCAGCAGACCGCGCAGGCTATCCTGCAAGGGCTTGTCACGCATTAGGAAAAGCACATCCTCGACGAAGCCGCGCGAGAGCATGGCCACCGCCAGATCGGGCGGAATGCCCCGGCTTTGCAAGTAGAAGCGCTGATCTTCGGCAATCTGGCCAATCGTCGCCCCGTGTGTGCATTTGACATCGTCGTTGGCAATCTCGAGCTGCGGCTTGGTATCCACCGTGGCCGTTCGACTGAGCAACAGGTTCTGGTTGATCTGGTACCCGTCCGTCAGTTTGGCGCCTGGCTGCACACAGACGCGCCCGTTGAATACCGCCCGCGCGCTGCCGTTGAGGATGCCCTTGTACACCTGCCGGCTTGTCCCGCGCGGCACGCGGTGATCCACCGTGGTGTGATGATCCAAGTGCTGGCGATCCTTCACCGCATACAGACCGTTGAGATGCACTTCAGCGCCCTCGCCGTCAATCCCCATATAGAGATCGTTGCGGGCGAGTTTGGCGCCCAACGAAAAATCAAAATGGGTCACATGGCTGCCCGCCCCCTGCCGGCAACGCGTGTAGCTGACGTGAAATGCTTCGGGCGCTTCGGACTGAATCTTGGAATAGTACAGCCGGCCTTCCGCACCGACGCGCAAATCCGTGACCAGGTTGGTCAGCGAGACGGCGCCCGGCCGCCCGATGTGGCTCTGCGCCACACGCACATCCGCGCCCTCGCCCACGTCGATCAGTACGCGCGGCGACACCAGCACCCCGGGCTGCGCGCCACTCGTCAGAAAGAGAACGTGCAGGCGTTTCGGAATCACGGCGCCGCGTGCCACCTCAATATACACGCCACCACCGGACAGGGCGGCG
>JAQCIA010000029.1 GCA_027620105.1 Verrucomicrobiota bacterium
CCCGGCGCCGACGAGCCCGCTGACGGCCCCGATCACGGCGGACAGCCACACCATGTTGCGGAAGCGATGCGTCCAGAAACGCGCGGCCGCCGGCGGAATGACAAGCAGCGCGATCATCAGGATCAGCCCCACCGCCTGCAGGCCGATGACCGTGACGAAGACCACGAGCGCCATCAGGATGATGTCGAGGCGCGCCACGGGCCAGCCCCCAGCCGCGGCATATTCCGCATCGAAGCACAGCAGGGTGAATTCCTTGAACAGGGTGGCGCAGGCGACGATCACCACGGCCGCCGCGCCGCCGATGAGCCACGCATCGCGCGCGAGCATGGAGGCCGTCTTGCCGTAGATGAAGGACTCCAGCCCCGCGGCATGCCCCTGCGTCATCTGTTGAATCAAGCCGAGGATGGCCACGCCGAGGCCGAAGAAGACGCTTAACACGATGGCCAGCGCGGCATCTTCCTTCAGGCGCGACTGGTTGCGAATCAGCAGGACAACCCCCATGCCTAGCAGGCCGGAGACGATGGCTCCCGCAAGGAGCCCGGGCAGCCAGCGGCCGTTGCCGCCTGCCGCGGTCATGACGAGGTAGGCGATGCCGATGCCCGGCAGCGTGGCGTGGCTCAGCGCGTCACCCATGAGGGCCCGCTTGCGCAACAGCATGAACGAACCGATCACGCCGGCCGCCACGCCGAGCAGCATGGTGCCCAGCACCACCACACGGGTGTTGTAATCCGTGAGCGTGAGCACCCGCAGCCACTGCTCCAGCGAGGGCCACGCGACGGAGGTGTCGGTGAGCGAGTTCATCTAGAAGCGGCGTGACAAGCCGAGGAACGGGTTGTAGTCGGGCGCGGATTCGGTGACGCCGAAGTTGCAGCCGAGATCGAGCTGGGTGTGATCGCCGAAGCCCCAGGTGAGGCCCGCGGCCGCTTGCCCCACCCATTCGAAGCCGGGCGCGTTACCGGTCACGGCGACGAATTCCACGTAGCCCCCGAGACTGCCGATGATGTCGTGGCTGAACGTGATCGAGTTCAGGAATTCGGCATCGTAGCCGTCGTTCGCGGCATTGCGGACGACATCGACCTCGGTCATCAGGCCCATGCCCCAGTCGCGGGGCAAGGCCACGGCGAGCGGAATGATGAGGCCGCCCTCCGTCTTGCCGTTGCGCAGACTGGAGGCCGACAGGGGCCATTTCACAAACGGCATCACGGCCAGTGCGGTTTGGCCGCCGTCGTTTCCCCAGAGGTTTATTTTCAGCCGGGTTTGCACGTCGCCGAAACCGGAGGCGGTGTCCTCGGTGGCGGCGGTCCGATCATCGACCCGTGTGTGTACGTAGGTATCGAGTACAAACTGGACGTCCACCTGGTTCAGCAAGCCCATTTTCAGATTGAGCGGCGAGATCATCCACGTTTCGGTGCGCACATCGCCGGCGCCGGAGCGGTTCCGGTCAAACGTCGCATTCACGAAATCCATTTCCACTTGGTAATGCCCCGCATCCACGGTGTAGGCCGACTCCGTCTGGTCCGGGCGGTCGGTGCTCAACGCGCGCATCAGCGCGGGCGGCGTCGGGTTGAACAGGTGGTATGCGCCCTTGTCCGGGGCATGTGCGGGTGTTCCGGCGGCGCAAAACCGGGCGGCGCAGAGGAGGGCGGGGATCGCGATCATCCATGGGGTGGTGTGCATGTGTGTGTTGTCTCCGTTGTTGTGTTCGTGAGCTGCGCTCAATGGCGTGCGATGCGCGCCAGCGCCTGGCCGGCCTCGTCGAGCAGGGTCAGCTTGCCGCCGTAAGTCTTGTGGAGGTTCTCCGGTGTGAAGACCTCCGCGGTCGGGCCGCTGGCGACGATGCGCATGTTCAGCAGGATGACATGGTCGAAATATTGCGGCACGGTCTGCAGGTCGTGATGGACGACGAAGACGGTCTTGCCGGAGCGGATCAGCTCCTGGAGCAGGACGATGATGGCCTGCTCGGTGGCGGCATCCACGCCGGAGAACGGTTCGTCCATGAAATAGATCTGGGCGTCCTGGACCAGCGCGCGCGCCAGAAAAACGCGCTGCTGCTGACCGCCGGAGAGTTGGCTGATCTGGCGGAGCGCGTAATCGGCCATGCCCACGCGGGCGAGGGCTTCGAGGGCCGCGTTACGACCCGCGCGACGCACGGGACGGCACCAGCCGATGCGGCCGTAGCGCCCCATGGTGACCACGTCCAGCGCGTTCACCGGAAAATCCCAGTCCACGCTTTCGCGCTGGGGGACATATCCCACGTGCGCGCGCTGCCGGGCGTAGGGTTCGCCGTAGATGCGCACGGTGCCCGACGCCCGCGGCACAAGATCGAGCACGGCCTTGATCAGGGTGCTCTTGCCCGCGCCGTTCGGGCCGACAATGCCGATCAGCCCCCCCTCGGGCGCGTCGTATTCGATGTCCCACAGCACGGGCTTGTGGTGGTAGGCGACGGTCATGTCGTCGATCGACAAGGGGGCGCGGGCGGGATGTTCTTCGCCGAGCGAATCGATACGCGGGAGCGCCGTGCGCATCAGGCTGGGTGAGTTGCGCTGCATATTTTTAGCGTGCTCCCGCAGGGTGGCCGTGCGGCGGGGCCAGCCGCCCATTGCATCCCCCTTCCGGCGCGTCGCCGCCAAGCGCGCGGGCAACCAGGGTGACGTTGTGATCCAGCATGCCGATGTACGTGCCCTCGTAGGTGCCCTCGGCGCCCATCGCGTCGGAGAACAGTTCGCCGCCGACGGCGACGGCATGCCCCCGCGCCTGCGCGCCTTCCACAAGGGAGCGCACGTTCTTATCCGGGACGCTGGACTCCACGAACACGGCGCACACGTTGCGGTCAACGAGGGTGTCGACGAGCCTGCGGATATCCTCGAGCCCCGCCTCGGACTCGGTGGAAATGCCCTGGATGCCGCGGACGTCAATGCCGTAGGCGCGCCCGAAGTAGTTGAATGCGTCGTGGGCGGTGATCAGCACGCGGCTGCGTTCGGGGATGCTTTGGATGGCGGTTTTCGCGTAGGCGTGGAGTTTCTCCATCTCCAGGAGGTAGCGCTCGGCGTTGGCGGTGTAGGCTTCGCGGTTGTCCGGGTCGTATTCGCCGAGGGCCTTCGCCACGGCACGCACGGCCTGCATCCAGGCGCCGACGTCCATCCAGACGTGCGGATCGTGGTGGCCTCCCGCTCCCGGCAATTCGAGCAGGTAGGACTCTTCCAGGAGTTCGGTCACGGCATATACCGGTTTGCTCCGTGCCATCTGAACGAGCGTATCGACCATGCGCCCTTCGAGCAGCAAGCCCGAATACAGAATTACGTCCGCCCCCATCAGGGCGGCCACATCATTGCGGGTGGGGCGATAGAGGTGCGGGTCCACGCCTGTGCCGATAATGCCTTTCACGATGGCCTTATCCCCGGCCACTTCCTGCGCGATATTACGGACCATGCCCACCGTCGCCACGATGGTATAGGGAGACTGGCGCGCCGGCGCGCCTTGCGGCGAGGCCCTGGCGGGATCCGGCACATCGGAGCGTGAACAGCCGAGCCCCGGCGCCAGCGTGGAAACGCACAACAGAAGGGCAGCAAGCGAACGGCGGAGTATATGCATCGGATGTATCCTGACTGAAGGCCGGTCCGGCGTGTCCCGAATGCGGCCATGATTAGCGGATCAAAACTTAATATTTAGGTGAACCTAAACCATGCGTACACCCGGCGTCAATGGCATTCCATCGACAGTCCGGCTTGTAGCCGCTATGAAGTGACGCGTCGCACGTTTCGCACCACACAGGCCGCAGCGTCCGACGCATGATGACAGGCATAACCATGATCGCGGCGGGCATTGGCTCGGAGACCGATGTTGTCAGGACCGATGACGTCGATGGGCGGCGGGAGCTTTCCTTTTCGGCCCTTTGCAACCAGCTGCAGAACACGGCCAGCGACCACGCCCATCGGGATTTTGGCATTGATGATCGTGATGATCAGCAGATCGGGTCGCGACCACGCGCGGGAGGGCGCTGCATGTCGGCGCGACGCCGCCCGGTCCGCGGCCCCAAACACATGCACGATGTGCCCCTGGGTGATCGCCCCGGCGCGCGCGACCGACTAATTCCATGACCACGAGAATCGTATCTGCATGTGAAACCGGCGCGCCCACGGCGGAATGCATGTGAACGCTAGCACCCCAGACTCCCGCCCCGAGAAACTCGAAGCCTTCGAGCGCCTGGTGGCGGCTTATGAAGCGCCTTTGTTGCGCTATGCCACGCGCCTGCTTGGCAATGCCGACCTGGCGCAGGATGTGGTGCAGAACGCGTTCCTGACGTTGTTTCGCAAATGGCGCGATGCGCTCGAACCCAGTCCGCAACTCTCTTCCTGGCTCTATCGCGTGACGCACAATTCCGCCGTTGACTATCTGCGCCGGGAGAAGCGCTTGAATGCGCTGCACACGCGAGACGCCGAAGAGCGTCCGCAGGAACTGCCGCCGGATCGCGGCGCCGCTTTTCTGATCAGCGAGGAGGCGGCCGCCGCCGCACGGGCCCTGCATGCCCTCGATCCGCGCGAGCAGCAACTCGTGATCCTCAAGGTCTACGAAGAAAAATCCTATCGGGAGATCAGCGAAATCAGCGGCCTGAGCGTATCGAATGTGGGCTATATTCTACACCACGCGATGAAGAAACTCGCGGTAGCCATTCGCGCGGGGCGAACGAATCCGGAATCCTGAGGTACGTATGGCCACGCAACAACATGACAAGGCGAATTTGGATGCGACTAGCGGGCGCTGCGAGGACATCCAGGAATTGCTCTTTGATTTTGTGTCGCACGAGCTGGAAGCCTCGCGCGCGGACCTTGTCCGACGGCACCTCTCGCGCTGCCCAGCCTGCAAGCGCGAAGCCGCCGAACTGCTTGAAACCGTGACCGCCTTGCGCGCCGCGACCGAAGCAACGGCCCCCACCCACGTATCCGCCGACCGCCGCGAGCGGATGGCCTGGACGGTCATGCACCCGGTACGCGACTGGCTGCGCGAACACCACCTGCTGATTTCGTTGGTGCTGGCGGCAATTTTGGTGGCCATTGCCTGGGTGATCGTGGATAGAGTGGCGCCGATGAAGCAGGACCCGCTGCCCGAAGGGATCGAAGTGGAAATCGTTCTGGATCCGCCCGCGAGGCCATGACGGCAGCCGCGTCACCATCCTTGCCCCGCGTCGCCATCACCATGGGCGACCCCGCCGGGATTGGGCCTGAACTGTGCCTGCGCGTGCTGAACGACCCGGCGGTGCTCGCGTTGTGCACCCCCCTGGTCTTTGGCGATGTTGGCGTGTTGGCGCGAGTTGCGGCACATGCCGCGTTGCCGCCCCCGACGGCACGCGTGTTGCCCCCATCCGCCCTCGCGGACAAATCTGCGTCCGGTCCCGCCATCGTTGACTGCGGCTCCGTGCACTCAGGCGCGATCACGCCCGGGACCATTCAGGCTGGCTGCGGCCGCGCGGCACTCGCCTATATCGGCCAGGCCGTCGACGCGGCCATGGCCGACCACGTCGAAGCGGTGGTCACGGCACCCGTGCATAAGGAGGCCCTCCACGCGGCCGGCTGCCCGCATCCCGGGCATACGGAACTGTTGGCGGAACTCACCGGCACACGTCAGGTGTGCATGATGATGGCCTCCGACGACCTGATCGTCAGTCTGGCCACGATCCACGTTGGCCTCGCGCAGGTCCCGGAACTGCTGTCGATTCAACAGATTGTCGACACGACCGCGCTGACCATTGATGCTTTGCGGCGACTGGGCAAGGCGTCCCCGCGCGTTGTCCTTTGCGGCCTGAACCCGCACGCCGGCGAGGGCGGGCTATTTGGCCGCGAAGAGATCGAAATCATCGCGCCGGCGATTGCGGAGCTGCGGCGGTTGGGTTTCGCTGCTGAAGGGCCGATTCCCGCCGACACCGCGTTCATTCCTGAGCGTCGTCGCCAGACGGACGCCTACATCGCCATGTATCACGACCAGGGATTAATCCCCTTCAAAATGCTCGCCTTCGAGCGCGGCGTGAACATTACACTGGGACTGCCGATCGTGCGCACGTCGGTGGATCATGGAACGGCATTCGATATTGCCTGGCAGGGGCGTGCATCTCCGACGAGCCTCGTCGAAGCAATTCGGTGGGCGGTGCGGCTCGCCGGGACACACTGAAGCACCCTCACGCCACGGCAATTGGCGCAAACGCGGTGCAGTCCCACGTTTGCTGACGCAGCGCCTTGCGGCTCGGGAAACGCACGACGCGCCCATCCATGTGCAGCGCTGCTTCCGTCGGCGTCACGTCGATGCGCAGTGCAGCTTCGGGGTGTCGCGTGCGCAAGATGGTGGCCAGCAGCAGCGCTTTCTCCGCGCCATCGCCACGCCCGAAGTTCCAGACTTCGTCCGGGTGGGCGATTCGCCCCGGATCGTCATAAATGGATTCGTCGACGAGTTGGCTCACGCGCGCTTCCACGGCAGCGTCGTCCAGCGCGGCCGCGGCGCTCACGCAGGCCGGACAGCGATCCAGCGCGGCTTCCAGGAAGGGTTCCGCTTCAACCCGGTTGAGGTCGCGGTACGCATAAAACGCCAGGCTCGCGGAATCGTTCTGATCACGCAGCGATTCGAGGCGCGCGATAATCTCGTCGCGGCTCATCGTGGGATGCAGCTCCAGCGGCGTTTGTTCGCGGCGCAGCCGCTTCGCGTCGATATTCGGCAGCCGCGGTTCCACATAGCAGAATTCGCGCAACCCCTTGATCGCGCATTCCGCGTTCATGCAGGTGGATGCGAATTGTTCCTTCAGCCGCGCGAACCCCTCGGTTGTGCGAATATCAACCGCGTTGTCGCGCACGAACTGCTCGATATCGTCCAACACAATGCGACCCGGCAGGGGTTGGCACTCAAAATCCTCGCCGGCAACTTCTTCCATGAGTTTTTCGCGCGTGTCGTCATTGAAGCGATAGGGGACGCCGCCTTCGTAGGCGAGTAGTTTTTCGGACGCGATGTAGCGATCCACGCCAAAGTTCCGCCAGCGCACCTGGAAGCACTTTTGCAGCGGGCCGCTGTGGCGCACAAAATTTCCAAGAATTTCCGCGGTGAGCGTTGTTTGCAGAAATCCGCGCAGCTTGGTGGCGAAGCGCTGGAAGGCTTCCGGGTCAATCGTGGCTTCGGGATAGAGGACGTGGATGCAGCCGCTTTCGTGTGCCACGAGCGTTACGCGCTCGTGCTCCAGCGCGCGGCGCGCCTGTGCCGACAGGGCCGTGCCGTTGTTCCACATGGTTTTGGTCACCAGGCGGCGGTTGTTCGTCAGGATGCCATCGGCCACGTCGACGAAGTTTTGGGAGTGGAGCGGCGTGGCCATTAGGAAGATGTCCTTCAGGGGGACGCGCGCCACGATGAACAACGCCGCAGCGTAGAGCGTGGCCAGCGACACGCACTCGCCGGCGCCGGAGGCGTAGTTCGGGCGATGGCGGAAGGCGTCCATGGCTTCGACGGTTTCGGTTTTCCAATAAGGGATGACATTGCCTTCATACTTATCCAGCCCGAAGTGCGTGCGGATATCGATGTCGAAGTAATACTTGTCGCCTTCGTAGCCAAAGAGCGCGTTCGACTGGGCCAGTGCAGCGGGGTCGATAAAATCGCGGAAGCGCGCGAGCTCGCGCTCCTTGGTGGTGAGGCCCCAGGTGGCGAGGTCGAGGTTGAAGGCATAGTGGTCCATGATGTACTGCTTCACGCGCGCAATGCGGCGGTGCGGTTTCATCCGCTCCAGCCCTTTGAACCATGGGGCGTCGCGCCAGCGCCAGATGCGGGGCGACATGATGTTCGCCAGCACGAGGCTGTACATTAGCTCCGGAAAGATGAAGACCTCCATGTCGGAGAGCGTCACCGCCGAAGACTTAAGTTCCTGTTCCCTTGCGTTCAAGTAATTGTCCTGCGCGCGCCTGTCAGTTCACTTCAGATCCACTTCAAACCCATCCTCCGCGGGACGGATGTCTTGCACGCGGCTTACGTCGTGCGGAACGGGCAGTAAGAGGATCGTGTAGGCTGTTTCAACCTTACATCGGGCGGGCAGCCAGCGAAAGGTTTTCTCCCCTTGGAAGGTTCCGCGGTCCACGGCTGCGCGCAGGCCGACGGGAAACGGCGTGTTGGAAAATTCCAGGCCCCGCGCCAGCGTGCGCCCATTCCAGGGGGCCGGCATTCGCGCGCGATTCTCTTCCCAGTTGCCGACCCACGGATAGTCCGCCCGCTTCCAACTATACGCGAGCAGCATCCCCAATCGAGGATTCAGAGCGCTTAGCCACGCATCCTCGCGGCTTGGATCCATCCGTTGCGTGGTGAAGTCCGAGGAGCGGCCACCTTGGTCCCCGAGATGCCGCAGATCCACCGGGCCGCGCTGACCCGGCCCCTTCGGCCAGGCGAAGGCGGTGTCCGACTTCAAACGCTGCTGGTCACTGAACGCGCCGGGAAAGCTGTGCCCTTGGGTGGCCGAGAGATCGCACACGGTCACTCCGGCCTCGAGAAACGGCGGCCCGATGGTGACGTGCTGGCACATGGTATAGGGCACGTCGCGGCGGGCTAGGTTCTGCACGGCGTCGCGCAGGCGTACGGCACATTCACCTTCCGCCAGCGTGATGGTGCGCGTCACCCGCATTTGCGCCGCCGGCAAGTCGCACGCGAGCACCAGTTCCAGTCGCGACTTTGAAGCGCGCTGCCTGACGCGCCGCCACCGCCGGACCGGGGCTTCACCGTGGCATCCCAAACCAGCGCGCACTTCTTCAACGGAGGCGTCGCCGAACCAGCCGAGACACAAATTATGGCCGGCAATACTCGACAACAGCTGTGAGCCGGCGGTCTTGGCCATGGGCGGTTTGTAGGTCCAGGGTTCGCGCGACGTCCAGGGCGTCTCCCACAGTGGATTCATCTTTGGCTTGCCGCACCAGGCAATGCGCGCGATATGCCCGCCGCCCGCGAGGAGCGTCAGGCGCACGACGTCGTTATAGAGCTCCCAAGCGGTGCGCCCGCGAAACGTTGACCGGCTAATCTTCATATTTTGCTCCTTCAATGAAGCCAATGACGCGTTCAGCTTCCCGTCCATCCGGCGCATCATCCGCCCACGCGGCGCGCAGACGCTCCGGCAGGGGGCGGTCATCCTCCGTGGCGAGGGCATCCGCCGCCAGTCTGGCCGCCCAGGCGAAGCGTGGCGCCGCCAAGCCCGCCTGCATCGCCAACCGGATCGTGCCGACGAGGCGATCATGCCAGCCCAGCTTGCGCCGGGGGTCGCGCGTAACGCGTGAGACGGCATCGCGCAAGTGCGGGTTCACCATGCGCGCAAGCAGGTCGTCGGCGTAGTGGCGCCAGCCTTCCGGAGAGAACAATGGATCCCGCCCGGCGTGCCGCTGACACAAGGCGGCTCCCGATTCCTTCAGGAACGCGTTGCGCGCGCAGCGCATCAACGCCGGGTCGTGCGCGGCTTCCGCCAGCGTGCGCGCCCCACGGTGCCAGAGGTGATACCCCAGCAGCGCGTGCACCGCGTTGTGCCCGTAAAGCTTGGCTTCCTCGAATGGGAGCAGATCTTCCTTTTCCTCGAAGGTGGCCAGGCCGCGGGTGAACCCATCCCAGGGCACGCGCGAAATCTGAATGCGGTTGAACGCTTCCACGAGAAAGGCGCGCGTTGCGTCCGGCACAAACGGCGCCAGCCCCTTGGCGTCGTCGCCGGAAAGCACCCCGCTCATTTTCCCGATCACGGTATTCAGACATGCGACGCGATCCCGTGGCGCCCCGCGCGCGTCCAGGGCCGCGGTCAGCAGCGCTGCCGCATGATTGTGATTTTCGCCCGTGTAGACGACGGCGCGCGGGCCTTCGCGGGTCTCTTTGCGTTGCAACCCTTCTGCCAGCACCGACGTGACGGCTGCGGGCGCGGCGTCCCGAAACACCACCACGCTCGGCAGCGCGGTGGCAATTTCCTGCGCATCCGCGATTGCGTCCACGAGGGCCTCGCGCTCAGCGGGTTCGCGCGGATTCAAGACGGTGATGCCGCGCACCGTTTGGGGAACCACGCCATCCGGCAAGGCCACGTTGACCGTATAGGTTCCGCCGGCGCGCCGCAGGGCGTCCACGGTTTCAGGAACAATTTCCGCCACCACCAATCGGTCAAAGGCTCCGGCGCGGAATGCTTCGAGCAGGAAGAGACCGGCCTGAATCGGTCCGAACCCGAAACCAACAAATGTTCTTGGCGTTCCGGCCATGGTCCTGCCCGTTACGGAGTTTCCGAAAGCGTCGTGGCCATGCGCGCGGTCAGGAACACGTAGACGGCATCGCCGTCCACATCGCCGGAGAGGGGGCCACCCACCACCATGCTCGCTCCGTCAGCCATCTGTACGCAGGTATCCAGTGACTGTTTGCGAAAGGTCGGCAGTTCGGCGCTGAGCGCGACGGTGTTCGTTGCGGTCACCATTTGCACCTGATTGGTTTGCCAACTTGCGACGCGCACGACATTGGCCGCGATGCAGACCTGAATCTGCCCATCTTCCAGCGTGGGTAGCACGGCCACATCGGCACCAATCTGGCGTGCATCCACACCGGGTGCAACGGCCAGTGGCGGCGCGTTGGGCGCGTCCCCGGGGCGACGCGTTGGCTTTAGCAGGGCCGGATAGGGCAAGAGCGTGGCATCCTCGGCGTGGGCTTCGACGCCGGGCTGTGCGGCCAGGTGAAATGCATGCAGGAGCACGCCGCGCCCGCTGCGCAGGAGTTTCAGTAGGCCCTCGTCACCGGCCTCGGCCAGGGCGTGTACGTCACTCACGTCGAAGCGTACGATGCTGACATCCACGTTAATGGCAGACGGCGCCAACGGGGTGACCACACCGTCCAGTCGCGCAGACATACAGCCACTCAGCGTGGCAAGGATCAGCACCGCGATCACAACGGGGCGACAGGATTCCATCATCGTTCTCTCCACCCAGGTCGGCCGTGACCCCACGCACGTACTTCGGACGTCTTCAGTTGGGCGTCGTGTTGAGATTGGCATGGTTGCGCGCGCAACTCAACTGTTCGGCACCGGCGGTTGGCGTGGCGGGTATTGCGTCGCGAGCGCCAGCGTCTGCGCGATGGGCACGACGCCGTCGCTGGCGCCCTCCGCCCCCAGGCTCACCGCAGCCGCGCAGACCGCGAGGCGCAGGGACTCGGCATCGTCCCATCCTTCGTGCAAACCATACAGCATGCCTGCGCAAAACGCGTCGCCCGCACCGACGGCGCCTTTAATATAGGAAGACGGCAATGTCAGCGAGCCTGTGCTCAGATGGGGGCGCCCGCGGCGCACCAGATGCGCGCCTTCCGGCATGTGAATGGCAACCACCTCCATGCTGCCCCGCGCCATCAAGGTTTCCGCGGTCGCCCGCAGTTCCGAGGCGTTCAGGGTGCCATCCGCGCGCCGCAGTTCGCGCCCCACGATTCGCCCGGCCTCGACTTCGTTGATAATCAGGTAGTCCACATGGTGCAGCGCCGGCGGCACGATTTTGTCAAAACGGTCGCCATCTTCGCTGACAACGTCCACGCTGGTGCGGATGCCCTGAGCGCGCAGGGCCTTCAGTAGTCCGGCGGCCACAATGCCATATTCCGCATCGGGCGCATCCATGCGGTCCAGCAGCAGCAGATAACCGAGATGGAAAATCCGGCAGGACATGGCCTTCACGGGCACATGCTCCGGACCGAACTGTGCGTTGGCCCCGCGATGATGGAAGAACGCACGGTCGCCGGTGCCGGCTTCATTCATGACAACCGTGTAGGACGTGGGTGC
>JAQCIA010000030.1 GCA_027620105.1 Verrucomicrobiota bacterium
GGGGGGGGGAGGCGATGTTACGATGTGGGCGGCACACCGTAATACATGACGAAGGGGCAGCCAATCCGACGTTCACTCCCACTCGATCGTGGCGGGGGGTTTTGAGCTGATGTCGAAGACGACGCGGTTGACGCCGCGGACCTCGTTGATGATGCGGTTGGAGATGCGCGCGAGCGTATCGTAGGGGACGCGGTGCCAGTCCGCGGTCATGCCGTCGCGGCTTTCCACCACGCGCAGGGCGGCAACGTTTTCGTAGGTGCGGCTGTCGCCCATGACTCCCACGGTTTGGACGGGCAGGAGCACGGCAAAGGACTGCCAGATGTCGCGGTAGTTCGGGAGCTTTTCGATTTCCTCCTGCACGCGCAGGTCGGCCTGCTGGAGGATGGTCACCCGCTCGGCCGTGACCTCGCCAAGGACGCGCACAGCCATGCCGGGGCCAGGGAAAGGCTGGCGGTTGGTGACGGCATCCGGCACGCCGAGTTCGCGGCCCAGAGCGCGAACTTCATCCTTGAACAATTCGCGCACCGGTTCGAGCAGCTCGAATTTCATGTCGGGCGGCAGGCCGCCGACATTGTGGTGGCTCTTGATCGTGGCCGAGGGGCCGCCAATGGGCGAAAAGCTCTCGATGACGTCCGGGTAGAGCGTGCCCTGCGCCAGAAATTTCACGTGCCCCAGTTTGCGTGCTTCCTCGGCAAAGATCTCGACGAACATGGCGCCGATGGCTTTGCGCTTCATCTCGGGGTCGACCACGCCCTTCAGGCGCTTCAGAAACTGGTCCTGGGCGCGGGCCACATGCAGATCGAGGCCAAAAGCCTTCCCGAAGGTTTGCTCCACCTGCTCCGCTTCGCCGTGGCGCAGTAAGCCGTTGTCCACGAAAATGCAATGCAACTGCTTGCCGATGGCGCGGTGAATCAAGACGGCCACCACGGAAGAGTCTACGCCGCCGCTCAATCCGCAAACGACGTGGTCGTCGCCCACGCGTTGGCGGATGTCCGCAATGCTGTCGCGGATGAATTGCGACATTTGCCAATCACCGGTGCAGCCGCAGATCGCAAACAGAAACTTGCGCAGAATATCGGTGCCGCGCGGGGTGTGGACGACTTCGGGGTGGAATTGCAGGCCGAAAATGCGGCGCGCGGGGTTGGCCATGGCGGCAACCGGGCAGCTGGGGGTGCTGGCGATGGCATGAAAGCCCTCGGGCATGTTCACGACCTGGTCGCCGTGACTCATCCACACGCTGAGTTCGGTGGCGTCCAGGTCCCCCAGCAAGCTGGCGTCGCCGTTTGCGGCCACGCGGATCTGCGCTTTGCCGTATTCGCGACTGTGACCAGGCGTGACCTTGCCCCCCAGCAGTTTGGCGGTCATCTGCATGCCATAGCAAATGCCGAGGACGGGAACCCCGAGATCATATAGGCCGGGATCACCAAGCGGCGCGTTGGTCTCAAAGACGCTCGACGGGCCGCCCGAAAGGATGATTCCGGCCGGCTGGCGCGCGGCGAGGGTGGCGGCGGGCGTATCGAAGCGGATCAACTCGCAATACACCTTCTGCTCACGGATACGACGCGCGATGAGCTGGCTGTATTGCGAGCCGTAGTCGAGAATGGCAATCCAGTCGTGTGGTTTCATTGGAAGCTGTGAAGCTAGCAGGGCGTGCCGCGTGGGAACAAGGGCTTTTTGCCGTGTTGCCGCAGGTGCCGTGAGAATATTCTGAAGAAAGTGCCGACTTGGGGCGTTGAACAGGTAGGGCGGGCCGACAAGGGGCGCGAATGGATGACAAGGGCTTAACGGCGGAATCCGACGCCACGGACCGGATGCGCCAGGTCGAAACGCTTGTGACGGAGTACGAAAAACCCTTGCTGCGCTACGCCCTGCGTCTGCTGCGCGTCGGTGCGGGTCTCAAGCCGACGGTTGGCAATTGGTTGTTTGGCGGCCATCCGCGCCTGGCCTTTGCGGCAGGCATCCTGTTGGTGGTGGTGGGGGCTCTGGATGATTCGTCCGGCGGAAGAGTCTCAGCCAGGAAATGATGTGGCGCAACCGGGCGAGATGATGACCGGCGGATGTGGGGCGAAGGATGGCTGCTTGCTTTTGGTGGATGAACGGCAGGCGGCGTCAGGGCTGGAAATGGCTGCGGACAGCATGGCGGGCGTTGGACCGGAGCCGCTTTCGCCGCCAGCGACAAGGTCGCGACTGATGAATGCTGAGAGCAAGCGCGAGATGCCCATGGAGCAGGGATTCGTGAAGAAACTTCGTGTGGATCTGACAGATCGACCAGCGTCCGCCATGATGGAAGACGCTGTCGGCGATAAGAAATCGAAAGCAGTGTGGCGATCGTCCGATGTGATGACAAAGAACGATGCCGTTCTCGGGAATGAGGAATCCGCTGGTGAGGTGAGTCGGCAGGTCGGTAAGCAGCGTGCGCTTGCGCCAGCACTCAGTAGCCCTTCAGCCGTGGAAACATCCTCCTACGCGGTGGTGCGAAGCTCCCTGCTGCGGGGTGACTTGCCACCGCGGGAAATCGTTGCGTCGGACGCATTCATCAGGCATTTCGCGCACGCTGACAGGGCGTCACTCGATCCATCCAGTACCCCTTTCGTGTGGAGGCCGTTGTGGTTGCGTTCGCTGAGATTCTGCGAGGAAGTCCCGACGCGGCAGACGGCGCGTTGCGTGGGGTCGCGGATGCGCTGCAATCACTGGAGCAGGAGTTGGATTCGGATCCTCGCGTACAGGAACTGGCGCAGCTCGTGGAGGCGGGGCAAGCGGTGCGTGAAAGAGCCGACGGTGGAAGCCCGTGAGGTGACCGCGTTCTGCGCTTGAGACGATATTGCGGAACGCTTAGGTCCCCGGTTCTGCGGGCGGAGAGGGTGGTGGTGCGGGAAGCTCGGCAGGCATACCCAGCGCGGGGCCCAGCAACTCTTCATAGGCGATGGCCAGGGCACAAATACCGAATGGGATGGTCACGAACAGGCCGAAGCAGGCGGCAACAATGCCGATGGAAGAGAGAATCTGGCTGACCACGCTGAAGCTGAGCAAGGGCCAGAAATTGGTTTTCACGGCGGCGATGCTAGCCATGGAGGCAGGCCAAAAATCCATATTGCGATCCACGATCAGGAATGGCGCAAACATCAACAGGGTGGAAAGCATGATGCCGCCGACGGATGTCATGGCATTGCCCAAGAAAAAAGGGAAGCTGCCGAGCACCCATCTGCCGAGGACGCACATGATGCCCCAGACCACGCAGTAGGCAAGCATCTGCCCGAAAAACTTAAAGCCATCGAACAGGGCGCCAGCCTCGGGCTTGGGGTCTGTGCCCCGCCGCAGACGCAGTGTGATCAGGATCAGGCCCGCGAGCATGGGGCCGAGCAGCACGAAGCAGGTTGTCACGGTCAGGACCCCGGCGATCAAGCCGGCCACGGCCAGTACGGCCAGGTTGCGGCGGTAAAGATCGAAGGCTTGCGTCATCCACAGTTCAAATTTTATTTCGGTGGCCATAAATTCGTCCCTCACGAGCGGTCATTTTTACCCGTACGCAGCCAAAATCAAGGCTTAATGCAGCTAGCGTCGGGCGGATTGAGCATGCGGTCCGGCGCATCAATGCTGCGTGCGCCAGAGGTGAAAGAGGAAGGCATACACAACAAACAGGGCCGCGAGCATCAGGTGGAGGCGCCGATCAAGTGGGCGCCAGGGCAGCAGTCGCGAGGCGATTCGGATGCTGGAGCCGAGCATGCGGTACAGCAGTTCCAGCAGAAATACACCGAGTGCGACGGGCGTGAGCGGATTCCACAGGACGGCGCGGGTGACGTCACCACGGAGGAAGGCGACGGTGCCACGGGTCAGTCCACACAGCGGGCAGGGGATGTTCAGCCAGGTGCGGGAGGGACAGGCATAGAGCGGGTGCTGCAATTGCAGGGCGACGAAATAAGCGCCCAGTTGCCAAGTCGCGGCCAGGATGAGGACCAGCGCCAGCAAGCGATTCTGGTCGCGGTACGCGTGGGCTTCCGGCGTCATGGGTTGGTACGGCATGGCATGCAATACACTTGCCTTCAGCGACGTGGTCGTCAAGAATCCGATTTACGATTGTGTTTGCAGCGTGGAGTGTTCAGATCAGATGCAGTGGTACTACTATTCGCAAGGTCAGCAGGTTGGGCCGCTATCCGATGAGGCGATTCATCAGGCCGTGCGCGACGGCCAGGTGCTGGCTGGTGACCACGTATGGAATGCCTCCATGGGCGATCAGTGGGTGGAGGCGCGCGCCGTGCCGGGCCTTTTCTCGCCACCGCCGTTCGCGGGGATGGTGCCGCCGGCAGGTGTGGCGGAGGCTCCGGACGGGGATCCGCAGGCCCCGTTCAAGTTATCCGTTTGGGCCTGCGCCATGCGCGCCTGGGCGCAGACCACGCGCATGCTCTTTCGTCCGTTCAATCTCGGTAAATGGCTGGCACTGGGGTTCTCGGCCTGGCTGGCGACGTTGGGCAAGCAGCAGGGCGGCGGCATCTTCAATTCCGGCGATCGTGACGAGATGAAGGCGGCCACGGAGAAGTTGCAAAATGATCCAGCCGCGTTTCTGGATCAATTGCACGCAACGTTTCTTGAGCACGCCTCCTTGTATATCGGCATCGGTAGCGCGGTTGTGGTTGTGCTGATCGTGGTGGGTACGGTCGTGTTGTGGTTGCGCTGCCGGGGGCAATTCATGTTCCTCGACAACGTGGTCCACGACCGAGCGGTCGTGACCTACCCGTGGCGCACGTTTCGGCAACACGGGAATTCGCTGTTCGTGTGGAGTTTGGTTTACACGCTGATCGGTCTGGCGGTGTTGGGGTTGCTGGTGCTGGTGGGGGTTGTTTCCATTCTCAATCCCTTCATGACCAACCGCACGGCGGCGGGGCTGGGTCTGGTTGTGATGGGCAATGCATTCGCGTGGTCGATGATCGTCCTGTTCTTTGCCTACATCAGCCTGTTCCTCGACAGTTTCGTGGTGCCGATCATGTACAATGAGGACAAGACAGTCACGGAAGCCTGGGGCCGATTTCTGGGGCTGCTTCGCGCGCATGGTGGGGCGTTTCTGTGGTACGGCATTTGCTATCTGCTGTGGACAGCGGTCATCGGGATCTGCGTTGTGGTTCTGATCTTCGCGACCTGCTGCGTGGCGCTGTGCGCGCTCTCCGTGCCCTACATTGGTGCCGTCGTGCTGTTGCCTGCGACCGTATTCCTGCGCTGCCTGGGGCTGGAGTATCTGGCGCAGTTCGGGCCTGAATTTCGTATGCGGCGGGAGCCGGCGGTCAGCGAATGAGGCAACGCCGGGGCGCTTGTTGCGCAACGCCGCGCCTAGGAAGCGGGTTCGCCGGGATTGGATTTGCGCTTGTTGCCGTCGCTCCCGCCCCGGCCAGTGCGGCACTTAGGCTGACCGGCTTCGGGATGGGATGCGGGCAGGAACGGCACGGCAAAGGCGTCGTTGAAGTCAAAGACCGCGGCAAAATCGGCACGCGAATCCGTCTCCGTTTTGCGCAGTTTGCCGGACTCCACGAGGTTGAAAATCACGTCGCCGACATCCTCGGTGCGACGCAAGCCCCAGGTGTTCAGCACGCGCAGGGCCATGGGGCCGAATTCTTGCAATGAGAAGTGGCGCAGGCCTTCCAGTAGCTCTCTGCCACCCACATGGCGTTCACGACCGGTCTTCGCGCTCTTTTGCAGGAGCTTGGTGGTGAAGTCGAGGGCATCGAGGACGAACAGGTAGGCTTCCGGCTTGAAGCGTCGATCACGTGCGCAGATTTCCTGCACCGTCTTGAGGATGGCCACATCGCGAATCATACCGTGTTCTCCGTTTGCCGCGTGCAGCGGTTGCGCACAGGGCCGCAGATTGGATACTATAGCGCGGAGGCGGTGTTTCCAATGGATTTTGCAAAGGGGGGACAAGCGATGCGGCATCTTAGACAGGCGGGCAGTCTGTTTGTGATCGTGGCCATGCTGGGGGCGGGCGGGGGAGCGATGCCAGCGCGGGCGCAGGCGGATGGCGAGGTCACGCATGTCGAAGCGGGGCGCGTTCTGTCCAAGAATCGTGACGCGCGCATAAGTGTTGAGGGCGGCGCGATTGTGGAGATGCAGGGGTTCGTCAACGAGATCCAGCGGGCGTTCTATGATGCCACCGGCGATACGTATAAACAGAATCCTGAGGGCTATGACCTCAGTGATTTTCAGATCGACGATGGCTACGCGGTACTCGGGATATCCTTCGAGAAGGCGTGGAAATACTTTGCGTTCGAGGGACGCGTGCTCGGCATGGATCCCAAGACGGAGGCCACGGCGCGCCGGAACTACTACCTTTCCGTTGGGGACGTGTCCTTTAACGGGCAGTCGTACGATTATATCAAGATTCCCGAGGGGACTCCCTTTACGGCCGAATTTGTGGGTGCGTTGTTTGAGCTCAACGCGCTCGTGACGCCGGTGACCTTCTGGATCAGCCAGAATTCACGCTTTGCGCCATGGATCGGCGTGGGTGTGTACGGTTTGGCGGGCACCTATGATCTCGATGCCGGGCCGGCAACCGGGACGACTATTTATCAGAATCCACCGGAAACGTTCGTTGTCGGCGGGCATGCGGATGGCAGCATCGTGGGGGCGCTGCCAGAGCTTGTGATTGGCGGGGAACTCGTCTATGGCGAGGACGACGCGACGCAACTGCTCCTGCAGACGTACTTCGGTGTGTTTACGTATAGTGGGGCGTCGGGGTATTTCACCTCAAAGGATCAGCGATACGACAAGCACGCTGACATTGACCACTGGCACCTGCGTGTGCGCGGCGCATTTGATATGCCACTCAAGTCTGGATTCGTGCTGACCGCCGGTTTGCAACTCGACATGGTGGACACGCAGGCCACCTTTACGCAGACGGCGACGACGCGCGAGGAGATCATCGCCCGGCGGGAACGCTACGACAAGGAGGGTGAAGTGAAGATGACCATCCTGACGGGCTTTGTGGGGCTGGCGTTTTAGCGTGTGGTGGCGCGGTGTGATTGTGCGACGACGTCCGCGTGGCTTCAGCGCAGATAGATGTGCCAGTAGCGCACGACGATGCCGAGCAACAGCAGGCCGATGATCAGCCCGACTGCCCGCTGTTCTTCCACGGTGAGTTCGAACCAGGCGCGGGTCGCGTTGCGCAGGGACGCGCGCAGTCCGGGCCGATCCTCTGGCGCGGGTGCGCTCACGTGACGGCTACGTTAATCAGGCGATCCGGCACCACCACGACTTTGCGCACCTGACGCCCTTCGATATGGCGCTGGACGACTGGCGAGGCAAGGGCCAGCGTTTCGAGGGCCTGGCGATCGAGCCCCACCGGTACGGTCAGGCGATCGCGTACCTTGCCGTTGATCTGCACCACGATCTCGGTTTCCTGCAGGATCAGCGCGGCGGGATCGAACGCGGGCCAGCCGGCCTCAAATACGCTGGGGTTGTATCCAAGGGCTTCCCAAAGCTCTTCGGCCACATGTGGCGCAAAGGGACTGAGCAGCAAGACGATGGATTCCACACCATGGCGGAAAACGGCGCGGGTTACCGCCGGACTGGCGGGTGAAATCGCGAAGGCGCCGAGCGCGTTCGAGAGTTCCATGATCTGGGCGATGGCGGTGTTGAAATGAAAGTCGCCTTCGAGGTCGCGGGTGATGCGTTCGATGGCGGCATGGGTGCGGCGATACAGTTCGCGGTCGTTGGTATCCATGGCGGCAATATCGGGGCGCAAGTCGCGGGCTCCGGCGAGGACGTCGCGGTGGTCGTGCACGCATTTCCAGAGGCGGCGGATGAAGCGAAAGGCGCCCTCGACGCCGGCATCATTCCATTCCGCGTCCTTCTCCGGCGGGCCGATGAACAGCGTGTAGAGGCGCAGCGTGTCGGCCCCGAACTCCGTCACGAGCTCGTCCGGGCTGACAACATTGCCCTTTGACTTCGACATCTTGTGGAGCTGGCCGTCCTTCTCGCTGCGTTTGCAGATCATGCCCTGGGTGAAGAGCGCATCGAAGGGTTCACGGAAGGCGCAATGGCCGCCATCGTGGAGGACTTTGACAATGAAGCGGGAGTAGAGCAGGTGCAGGACGGCGTGCTCGATGCCGCCGATGTATTGATCCACGGGCAGCCAACGGTCGACGTCATCTTTGTTAAAGGCGGCGGTTTCCAGGCGCGGATTGACGTAACGGAGGAAATACCAGCAGGAGCAGAGCCACTGCGCCAGGGTGTCGGTTTCGCGTTCGGCGGCACCGCCGCAGCGCGGGCAGACTGTTTTCTTGAAGGCCGCGTGGTGATCGAGCGGATTCCCGCGTTCGGCACGGAAGTCGACATCGTCCGGCAAGAGAACGGGCAGCTGATCCTCGGGTACGGGGACGGTTCCGCAGGTGGTGCAGTGGACAATGGGAATGGGGGCGCCCCAGTAGCGTTGGCGGCTGATCAGCCAGTCACGGATCCGATAGGTCACGGTGCTGTCGCCGAAATTCTGCGCGGCGGCATGGGCGACGATGTCCGGCATGGCGGCGCGGTTCGGGCGACCGTCAAAGGGTCCCGAATTGGCCATGACGCCATCTTCGACGTAGGCGGCAGGAAGTGTGGCTGCGTCCAGCGTCTGGCTTTCGTTCTGAATGACGACCTTGATGGGGAGGTGGTACTGGCGTGCGAACGCGAAGTCGCGTTGATCGTGGGCCGGAACAGCCATGACGGCGCCAGTGCCATATTCCATCAGCACATAATTCGTGACCCAGAGCGGGACGGATTCGCCGTTGAAGGGATTGCGCACATGGCAACCCAGGAAGATACCTTCCTTGGCGGTGTTGGTGTCGGCGCGCACGGCGGCGGCCACCATGAGTTGTCTCTCGACGAACGCCAGCACGGCGGCGGCCTCGGGGCGGCCCTGCGACAGCTTTTTCACCAGTGGGTGTTCGGGGGCAAGCGCCATGAAGGTGACGCCGTAAAGCGTGTCCGGGCGCGTGGTGAAGACGGGGCAGGGATCGCCGGTTTCGACCACCGTGAAATCCACCCGAGCGCCTTCCGAGCGACCGATCCAGTTTGCCTGCATGCTGCGCACGCGTTCGGGCCATTTTTTTAACAGCGCCAGATCATCGAGGAGCGGTTGGGCGTAGGCGGTGATTTTGAAGAACCACTGGGTCAGGTCCTTTTTCGTGACTGGGCGTCCGCAGCGCTCACACGTGCCATCCGGCAGGACTTCCTCGTTCGCCAGCGTGGTGCAGAGTTCGCACCAGTTGACCGGCGCGCCCTTGCGATAGGCCAGACCACGCTCGAACAGTTTTAGAAAGATCCACTGCGTCCAACGGTAATAGTCGGGGTGGCACGTGGAGATTTCGCGGGACCAGTCGTAGGTGACGCCCCAGGCGTTCAGCTGCTGCTTCATTTTGGCGATGTTGCCCAGCGTGTAGGTGCGCGGATGCACGCCATTGTTCTTGGCGGCATTTTCGGCGGGGAGGCCGAAGGCATCCCAGCCCATGGGGGAAAGCACGTCGAAGCCCAGCATGCGTTTGTAGCGCACGATGGCATCGCCGATGATGTAATTGCGCCCGTGCCCCACATGCATGGTGCCGGAGGGGTATGGGAACATGGTCAGGCAATAGTACTTCCGGCGCGGCTGGGCCGTGTCGGCGTTGAACAAACCGCGTTCCTGCCAGTAGGCTTGCCAGCGTCGTTCAATGTCGGCGAAGAGGTAACGTTCCTGCATGGATCTGACTGCCCGGGATGGATATCGCTCAGGAATCGCGGTCTGATTCGCCCTGGTAACGGTTGGCTTTCCAGTAGCCTTCGTACTCGCGACCGTCCGCGGTGGTGTAGGTGCCGTGGCCCCACATGCGATTCTTGCGCCATTGCCCGGTATAGCGATCACCGTCGGCAAAGATGTAGGTTCCGGTGCCGTTCACGAATTTACCGTCGTGCCAGATGCCTTCAAGTCGACCATGATTCTGGAAGGTGTAGACGCCGTCGCCTGACATTTTTCCGTTCCGCCACGTGCCGCTGAAACTGTCGCCATTCGGGAAAATGTAGAGGCCCTTTTCCTGCTTCTGGCCGTGTTCCCACATGCCGGTGTAGCGTTCATTGCCGGAGAAGGTCATGGTGCCAACGCCGTGCATGCGTCCGCCGAGCATCTGGCCTTCATAGCGGGTGCCATCGGGTGCGATGATTGTTTCGAATGATTGCCCGGGGATCGTGCTACCCGGCATGCGCGTGGGTGGCGGAGGGGGCGGGATGGCACTGCCGGGCGGCGTGGGTTGGGCGGTGGCCGCCACCTGTGGCTTCCGCATGACGCGCAACAGTCTCTGAATGGTGGGGTCCGTGGTCAAGGCCGCGGCATCAGCGCCGTTCACTGTTTTCAGCAACGGATCCGCTTTATAGCCGCGCAGCATTTTCACGACGTTTGTGTAGTTCTTTTGTACGGCGCAGTGCAGCGGTGTGACGCCATCCGCGCCCGCGGCATTCACGTTGGCACCGTGGGAGACGAGCAGTCGCACCATGTCCGGAGCATTGCCGATGGCAGCCCAATGCAAAGGCGTATAGCCCTTGTCGGAACGCACATCAACTTCGGCATGGTCTTCCAGAAGAAGCCTTGCAACGACGAGGGCGTTTTTACTTGCGGCCCAGTGCAAGGGGGTGGACCCGTTGTCCGTGGACGCATTCACATCGGCGCCGGACTTGATCAAAAGCGTGGCACATTCCGCGGATTTGCTGACGGCGGCCCAATGCAGGGGCGTCGAGCCGCCCTTGGCTCTGGCGTTCACGGCCGTGTGGTCGCGATCGGACTCGAGAATGGCGGCAAGTTCCCCCGTGTTCTGTGCCTTGACCGCCTCGTGAATTTCCGCGGCCGCAGCGTTGGCCCAGGGGAGGGTCAGCAGGGCCAGCAGGCACAGTCCGTGACGCAGTTGGTGCATGTACATGATCGGATCCCGAGTCGTCTGTTTTCGGCGGAAAATGAAGCGCCATAGTAGATGTGGTGGCCTGCGATTGCAACGGGAAAGGTGCTTGTACGGACGCGCGCGGGTGACGGCTGCGGCTTGAATTCTCGGTGTGAATTACGCAGACTCGCGCATGGCCAAAAAACCTGCCGTTCAAGAGACCGCCGAAACACTCGCGCGTCGGCAACGCGACATCTCCGTTTCGGAATTTTTCCTCAAAAACCGCCACCTGCTCGGCTTTGACAGCCCGCGTCGGGCGCTGCTGACCGCCGTCAAGGAGGCGGTGGACAACTCACTGGACGCCTGCGAAGAGGTTGGCGTGCTGCCGGAAATCGCGGTTGAATTGGAACAGCTTTCCGAGGCGCGGTTCCGCGTCACGATCACGGACAACGGACCGGGGATCGTGCGCGCGCAGATCCCCAAAATTTTTGCCAAGCTGCTTTACGGTTCCAAATTTCATCGGCTGCGCATGTCGCGCGGCCAGCAGGGCATCGGGATCAGTGCGGCAGGCATGTACGGGCAGCTGACAACGGGGGCCGCCACACGCATTCTATCCCGGACCAAGGGGAGCAAGGCTGCGTATGCCATCACGGTGCAGATCGATACGCGCAGCAACAAGCCGGTGATCTTGAGTGATACGGAGCAGGATTGGCAGCCAACGATGCAGGCGGTGGATGGGGCGGGCCAGCCACTGGGCGATCCGGTGCGGCACCAACACGGCACGTCCGTTTCCATCGACATGGAAGCGGCCTATATGCGCGGGCGCCAGTCCGTGGATGAATTTCTCAAGCAATGCGCCATCTTGAATCCGCACCTGACCCTGCACTACCGATCGCA
>JAQCIA010000031.1 GCA_027620105.1 Verrucomicrobiota bacterium
AGCCGGGCGGTGCGACCTGCGCCAGTTGGCGACGCAGACGCAGGAAGTGAAACCAGAGCGCGAAGGACACGGCGGTGATGGGGCCCATCAGCGGGCCGCCGTTCAGCCAATAGTGCGCGATATGCGACGAGTCCCACATGGGCGACCATTCCTTGTTATTTAAGCGGTCGGTTTAGATCGATTGACAAATGCCACGATCACCTGTTCGAGGCCGGTGAGGATGGTGCGCACGCGGCGCGCGAGGTACGCATGGATCAGCACGATGGGAATGGCGATGAAGAGCCCGGTCTGGGTGGCGACGAGGGCCTCGGCGATGCCGCTGGAAAGCAGGCGCGCGTCGCCGGAGCCGAAGATCGTGATCAGGCGGAAGGTGTGCATGATGCCCGTGACCGTGCCGAGCAGGCCCAGCAGCGGCGCGGCACCGCCCAGGACGGCCAGCATGGAGAGATGCCGGTCCAGCGTGGGGACGATGCCCAACATGCGCTCGTGCATGATTTCTTCGAGGGCTTCCGGCGTGGCCGTGTGGTGGCGAATGCCCTCGCGCAGGAGTTCCCCGGCGGGGCCTTGGATAGCCAGGGCGGCGGCCTGTGCGCCCGGGGCGTCGCCATCCGTCAGGCGCTGCACAATGGGATCGAGCAGCTCCAGTGACGGCGGATGTATGCGGCGCAGGGCGATCAGCCGCGAGAGGGTGAGCACCGTCGCCAGGAGTCCAACGCCCGCCAGCGGGATCATCATGACGCCACCGGAGCACACGTGCGCACAGAGCGACCCGCGCGCACCAGAGGCGCGCAGGGCCTCGCCACCGCTGACATCCACGGGCAGTGGGGCCGTGTCGCCATCGGCCACGCGGCGCGCGGCCGTGGCGCTGGCGCCGGCAAATGGGGCCAGCAGCGCCGGGTTGGCGCTGCCGACACGGCGGCCGACGATGCCAGACGGGCCGCCAGCATCACCGACAAAGTAGGTCAGCGGTCCGGCGACGACGAATCGCCCGGCGTGCTCACGCCCGTCTGCGTCGAGGCAGGTTCCTGGGAAGACTGTTCCGCCGAGGTGTGCCAGGTTTTCGCGCGCGGCGAGGTCAAGGAGCGTGGTCGCACCGCTGGGGAGATCGGCGGCGGAGCTGCTCGTGCCGAGGGCGCGATCGGCGGTTACAAGTTCGGCGGACAGGGTGTTGGGGCTGGCAGGCCCCAAGCGCGTTTCCATGGCGCGGCGGTACTCCTGCAGCGCGGTGAAGATGAAATTCGCGTCGGCTTCCAGGGTGCGGACCTGATCTGCCCGGGCCTGACGTTCCTGTTCGCCCTGTCGCTGGATGGCCCGCCGGCGATCCGCTTCCGTGCGCAGTTGGGCGATTTCGTGCTGGAGCGTTGCCAGTTGCGCGGCGAGGGGGATGCGCTGCTGCGCGATGGCGTCGCGCGTGGCTTGCAAGGCGGCGCTGGCCGCAATGATATCCTGCTGTGTTCGGGCGAGTGCGGTCGCCAAGGTCGTTGTGTTCGTGGCGGCGCGCAGAGGCGCTGTGGCCAGGGCGATGCATAATAACAACACAGACATGGCGCGACGTTGGGAACGCCTGTTGTCGCTGCTGTGCGTGCGCGGTATTGGCAGGAAAAGACACGCGTTCATTGTGTTCCATCCACGACTTGCAGCGGGAGGGCATTGAGCATGGGCGCGCGCTCTCGCCGCTGCATGGCGATGAGGTCGGACACGGTTTTGCCGATTTCGGGGTGTGCTTCCCAACGCCAGCCGTCGGTCGCCGGTATGCCCACCGCCGCCCATTGGTTATCGGCAGAGACCGCATATCCGCGCGACAAGCCGAGATAGAGCACGTCCATTTCGCGCCTTCCGCCGGAACCGTCGTCGAGCATCTGTTTCGTGGCGTGGACGCGCTGATTCAAATCTTCAAGCTGGGCATACAGGGAGAGGATGAGTTGCAGGCGACGGGCTGCACCGACTTGCAGCGCTTCCGCGTGTGTCGCTGGCAACCTGGCAAAACCATCGGCCAGGGGGGGCATGAGCGGTGGTGGAATGCGTGGCGGCCAGCGTCGCAAATCGGCCTCGGCGCGATCGAGAATTGGAAGCAGATCCTGCCGCATCGTCTCCAGGCGCGCTTCGCGGGCGCTGATCGCCAGCTGCGACTCAGCGTGGGTCTGCTGTTGAATGGAGGCGGCGGCGATTTCCGCCGTGAGGGCGTCGCGTTCCCGTTCGACAAGCGCGATTTCCGTTCGCCATTGGCTTTCCTGCTCCTGCCAGACGCGCGTTTCGGCGGCGGTTTCCTGTCGGAGTGCCACCCATTGTCGCACCAGGGCGTCGAGCGTCGGTAGCGCGTTGGACTCCTGGGCGCGGGTGTGGAGCGATTGGCAGATCGCCAGACAGCTGAAGACGACAAATGCTTTGGTTGAAGGCGCCATGCCCATGTGTGCCGTATTCCTTGTTAGAACGCCGCTCGGATCTTTTTTGTTAGTGCGGCGAGGGTCGCTTCATCCGCCGGTCTGGCGTGGGCAAAATTGAGTTGGTTCAGTTCCGAAAACGGCACCAGGTGCACGTGCGCATGTGGCACTTCGAGGCCGGCCACGATCACGCCCACGCGCTTGCAGGGAATCACGGCGGCCAGGGCCCGTGAGACCGGTCGTGCAAACACGAGCAGGCCGCCGAGGAGCGCGTCGTCCAAATCAAAGAGGTAGTCCGTTTCCTGTTTCGGAATGACGAGGGTGTGTCCTGCGGCGATGGGGCGGATATCGAGAAAGGCGAGATAGCGGTCATCCTCGGCCAGTTTGTGGCAGGGGATATCGCCATGCAAAATTCGTGTGAAGATTGACGCCATGTCTGCCTCCTGTTCGTGTATGGTGCCGGAATCTGGGCAGGCGTCAGTCTACACGCTTGGTGAAGGAAGGCAACGGTGCGGAGGACGCATCAGGGCGAGGCGCCGGCGGCCTCGAGTTCGGAACGGCCGTAAAGCGCATGCAGCGTGAGGCCGGCCTGGGCCAGTTTCTCCAGTCCGCCGGACTCGCGGTCGATGATGCAGACCACGTCGGTGATTTGTGCGCCGAGTTTGCGCAGTTCGGCCACGCCATCCAGGATCGCACCACCGGAGGTGACGACATCCTCGACGATGACCAGATTCCGTCCGCTCACGTCGCCACCTTCCGCGAGTTTGCAGGTGCCATACTCTTTGGCCTGCTTGCGCACGAAGAGGGTGGGCTTGCCGGTGTGTTGCGCGAGCAGCGTGGCCACGGGGACGCCGCCCATTTCCAGGCCGGCGAGCGCGTCGTAGGAGGCCGGCAGCAGGGGGACCATAGCCAGGGTGATGGCATTTAGCAGTAGGGGATCGGCCTCGAGCAGGTATTTGTCGAAGTAGACCTTGCTGCGCACGCCCGAGCGCAGTAGAAAGTCGCCGTGGAGTGTGGCCCGGGTGACGATGGTTTTGGCAAGTGCGGTCCGTGCGGTGGTGTTGGGTTGCATGCTGGCGCAATGTGCCATCTGCCACACATGCGGACAATGCAAAAAAAAGCTGTCCGCCGAATTTGCGCAGCGCGCGATTCGGGCCGATCACAGCTAAGAAACGCACGATGCAGGACGTCTATTCCGAAACGTGAGCGGTACGGTGATTCGCAGGCCTTTGTGTTGGCTCGAGGAGGGCGGGATGATGCAGCGGTGTCGACGGATTGCACTGGTTGTGGGAGTTCTGATGCATGTGGGGGCATGGGGGCAGGCCGAGACGAATCGTCCGCCATCCGCGCTACCGACATTGCCGGAATTGGCCGTGACGGCGTCGCGCATGCCGCGCGAGATTCTGGAAGAGCCGCGCACCGTGTACCGATTGGCAGGCTCGGCGGAGGCGGTGGACGGGCGCCCCGCGCGGGTGATGCCGGACATCTTGAAGGGCGTGCCTTCCGTCATGCTGCAGAAGACGGGTTACGGCCAGGGGTCGCCTTTTTTGCGTGGCTTCACGGGGTTCCGCACACTGGCGCTCATTGACGGCATACGTTTGAACAATTCCGTGTTTCGCGATGGTCCCAATCAATACTGGAGCACGGTCGATCCGCTATCGATTCGCGACTACGAACTGGTCATGGGCCCGTCCTCCGTGCTGTATGGGAGCGATGCGATCGGCGGCATGTTGAACGCGACGACGGTGGTCCCTCCCGTGGATGCGGACGGCCATGCGGTCTGGGAGCGGCGGGTGTTGTATCGCGGGGCGACGGCCGAGGACTCAAACATCGGACGCCTGCAACTCAGTGGCCCGCTCGGTGGTGCCGCGCGTTTTGTGGGCGGGGTTTCCGCAAAGTCGTTTGGCGATCTCGAGGGCGGACGGGATGTGGGCACGCAGCCGCACACCGGTTACGACGAGCTCGACTTCGATGGGCGTATGGATGCAGACGTCGGTGACGATGGGTTGCTGACGGTCGCGTTTCAATCGGTGGATCAAGACGATGCGTGGCGCACGCATCGCACCATCTATGGCATCGACTGGGAAGGGTTGGCGCGTGGCGATGACAAGGTGCATCGCTTTGATCAGCACCGCGATCTGGCGTACGCGCGGTATCGGCAGGCGGCCCTGAATGCCTTCCTGGCGGACGATGTGGCGTTTACGCTGTCGCGGCATGCCCAGACCGAGGATCTCGACCGCGTGCGCAAGGACGACACGCGCGAAGCGCAGGGATTTGACGTGGAAACTTGGGGCGTGACGGCGCTGGCGAACCGCGAAAGTGGTTGGGGCGATTGGGTCTATGGTGCGGACTACTATCACGATTCGGTCGACTCCTACGCACGCCGGTACGCGGCGGACGGGGCACTGACCAAGGTTGAGATTCAGGGGCCGGTGGCGGACGATGCCACCTACGATCTGGCCGGACTGTTTGTGGAGAACACGGTGTCGCTTCTGGATGGCCACCTGCAGGTGACGCCCGGCGCGCGGCAGACCTTTGCCGCGGTTGATGCCGGCCGCGTCAAAGATCCCGTCTCCGGTGCTGCCACCACGCTGGATGACGACTGGCAGGCCTCTGTGGCATCGCTGCGCGCCCTGGTGCCACTCTCGGAGGATCGTCAGCATGCGGTGTATGCGTCGGTGGCGCAGGGGTTCCGCGCGCCGAATCTTTCCGACCTTACCCGCCTCGACTCGGCGCGCAGCACCGAACTGGAAACGCCATCACCGGGATTGGATCCGGAAAACTTTGTTGCGTACGAAGTGGGGGTGAAATCGCGGTTCCGGCAGCTGGAATCACAGCTGACCTACTACTACACGCAGATCGACGGCATGATCGTGCGCACGCCGACCGGCGGGATGGTGGACGAGCTGGTGGAGGTGACCAAGAAGAACTCCGGCGACGGCTACGTGCAGGGGATTGAGTGGTCCGAGTTGTGGTCGGCAACGGAGCTCTGGTCCCTGTGGCTGTCCGCGACGTGGATGCAGGGCGAAGCGGATGCCTATCCGACGTCGGTTGACGTGCGGGAACGTGACGATTTGAGCCGCGTGATGCCACTCACGGCGCAGGTTGGCACGCGCTGGCGCGGCTTGCCGCGGGGTGGCTGGTTGGAAACGACGGTGGATGCCGCGGAGAAGGCGGACCAGCTTTCGGCCGATGATACGCGTGATACGCAACGCATTCCACCCGGTGGCACGCCAGGATACGCGGTATGGAATCTGCGTGCGGGGATGGCCGTCACGCAGCATCTCGCCCTGACGGCGGCCGTGGAGAATGTGTTGGATGAAGACTATCGGATCCACGGATCCGGCGTGAACGAACCGGGACGCAATTTTGTGCTGACCGCCGAATGTCGGTTCTGAGGACCGGTGGTCACGCGTCGGCGCGAGGAAGTTCGCGCTCGAGAAACGCGGGAAGTTCGCGCATGGCGTTAAGGTGCACATCGGCGATGACGCCGTGGGCGTCTGGCCCCACGAGAATGGTCTTGGCGCAGCCCGCCGCGCGGCCGGCCTGGATGTCGCGGGCGTGGTCGCCGATCATCCATGAGCGGGTTAGGTCGAGGTTGTGATCACGCGCGGCACGGAGGAACATGCCGGGGTTCGGTTTGCGGTCCGGGTGCGTGCCGCCGTGGGGGCAGGCGTAGATGGCGTGCAGGGTCTGGCCCGCAGCGGACACGCGCTGGCGCAGGTGCGCATGAATGGCATCGAGACCTTCCGTGGTGAGGAGCCCCTTGGCGACGCATTTCTGGTTGGTGACGATCACGGACGCATAACCCCTTGCGGCGGCGATTTTCAGGGCCTCCAGGAATTCGGGGATGAGAAAAAAGCGAGCGACGCTCAGCACGTAATACTCATCTGGCGGTGGGGCAACATTTACAATGCCATCGCGGTCGAAGAAGACACAGGGTTTGAGGACGGTAGCCATGATTCAGAACGAAATGGAAACCGCAGATGAACCCGGATGGACGCCGATGCGGAGCGATGAAGCAGCGCCTCGCTTATCTGTGTCTCGTTGAGGATTCATTTCCTGGTTTCATTGCTGGCGCAGCAGTGCGGCGGCGCGCTTCGCGAAATAGGTCAGAATCATGTCCGCGCCGGCGCGTTTGATGGATGTGAGCATTTCCAGCATGGCGCGATCGGCATCGATCCAGCCCTTCTCCGCGGCGGCCATGACCATGCTGTATTCACCTGACACATTGTAGGCGGCGATGGGCACGTCGAAGCGGGCGCGGGCGGCGGCGATGACATCGAGGTAGGCGAGGGCGGGCTTGATCATCACGACGTCCGCGCCTTCGGCGATGTCGAGGGCGATTTCCTTCAAGGCTTCGCGCACGTTGGCGGGATCCATCTGGTAGGTTTTCTTGTCGCCATTTTTTGGGGTGGATTTCAGCGCGCCGCGGAACGGGCCGTAGAGGCAGGAGGCGTATTTGGCGGAGTAGGCGAGGATGCCAACATGCGTGAAGCCGGTGGCGTCGAGTGCTTCGCGAATGGCGCCGACGCGGCCATCCATCATGTCCGAGGGTGCCACCCAGTCCGCGCCGGCCTCCGCGTGTGTCACGGCCATGCGGCACAGGGCGGCGACGGTTTCGTCGTTGGCGACTTCGCCGTGAATCACCAGTCCGTCGTGGCCGTGTTCGGTGTAGGGGTCCAGGGCCACGTCGGTCTGCACGCACAGATCGGGGCAGGCCTTTTTCAGTGCGCGCACGGCGCGTGGAATCAGTCCCTTGGGATTGGCGGCCTCGCTGCCGAGGTCATCCTTGATATCGGAATAGCCGAAGAGGTTGATGCCGGGAATGCCAAGCGTCTGGAGTTCCTGTCCATCGCGGATCAGCTCATCGATGGAGACGCGGAACTGGCCGGGCATGGTGTCGATGGGGGCGCGTACGCCGGAACCTGCGGTGACAAAGGCGGGAAAAATCAGGTTGCCGGAAACCAGTGTGGTTTCACGGGCGAGGGTGCGGATGGCCTCGGTGCGCCGGAGGCGCCGGGGGCGATGTTTTAGATCCAGGCTCATGGTGGGTCTGCCCGTGGAAACCGTGGCCACGTGCAGGCATATCCTTAGCGTTATCGGCAGCGCGCATCAAGGAGAAGCGGGGTGCCGGGATCAGAATCGCACGTGGGCGCCCACCAGCCGATACATGCTTGCTTCGGTAAAGGTGACGCCGCGGCTATCTCTGCGAAAGTGGTCAATTTCGAACTCCGTGTGGGCGTAGCGAAGCTCGCGCATCGCGCCGCCGGTCTTGCCGCTGTAGGCCGGCGGTGTGTTTTGGATGGGTGGCGGAAACCCGACATCGCGCCAGGCCCCGCCATGTCGGACTTGAGACGCACGACACTAGAACGGCCAGATCCAGGGGGCCAGTCCCACGGCGACGATGCCCATGATCAGGTTCAGGGGAACGCCAATGCGCAAATAGTCACCAAAGCGATAGCCGCCGGCGCCGTAGACCATGAGATTCGTCTGGTAGCCGATGGGCGTGGAAAAGCTCGCCGACGCAGCCACCATGATGCACATGATGAAGGGCATGGTGCTCACATCCAGGCGCTCGGCCGTGTTCATGGCGATGGGGAAGATCAATGCAGCCGCGGCATTGTTGGTGATGACTTCGGTGAAGATCGTGGTCGTCAGGTACACAACGGCCAAGGCGAGCCAGGGGTCCTCGCGGGTGAGTCCGAAGAGGATGCCGGCCAGCACGGATGCGGCATTGGTTATTTCCAGCGCATAGGCCAGGCCCAGGGCGGCGGCAATCGTCAGCAGCACGTGCCATTCGACGTTCTGGCGCGCCTTGGCGGCGGAGCAGCACCCCGTGGCGATCATCAGGCCCGCAGCCACCAGCGCGGCGTTCAGCATAGTCATCCACCCGGCTGTGACCACCACGACCATCAGCAGGAGGATGGCGAATGCCATGGGCGCTTTCTCAAAGCGGCGCGGCGTGGAGTCCGCGACTTCGCTGATCAGGTAGAAGTCACGCGAATCGCGCTGGCGGGGGATAAAACCGGCGTGGGATTCGACCAGCAGCGTGTCGCCGGCGCGCAAGGTGATGTCGCCGATTTTGCCGGCGACGCGCTCCCCGTTGCGCGCCACCGCGATCACCACGGCGTTGTACACGCTGCGAAAATGGGATTCACGGATGGTCTTGCCAACCAGCGGGCAGACATCCGACACGACGGCCTCGACGAGGCAGCGTTGATGGCGCGGCGCATCCAGTTTGAACAACTGATCCGGCGCGGGGCGCAGTCCCTGCTGGTTGTAGAGTGTGCGCATGGAATCCACATTGCCGACAAACACCAGGCGGTCGTTGTCCTGCAAAATTTCGTCGGGCGAGACGGCCGACACAACCTGATCGCTGCGCATCAGTTCCGCGAGGTAGGCGCCGGGAAGATGCCGCAGGCCGGAGTCGTCGATGGTTTTTCCGGTCAAGGCGCTGCCGGGGCTGACCTGCATTTCCAAGGTGTATTCCCGCGGATTTTCAAAGACTTCGGTCAGGGTTTTGCGGTTTGGCAGCAGGCGTCGGCTGGCGCCGATGACATAGAGCATGCCCACGATGGCGCAGGGGATGCCGAGTTTGGAAATTTCAAACATCGTCAGGCCGGCGGTGTGGTAGCGCTCCTGGACGAGGCCGTTGACGACGAGGTTCGTGCTCGTGCCGATGAGCGTGCAGATGCCGCCGAAGATGGAGGCATAGCTCAGCGGGATCATCATTTGCGAAGGCTGCACGCGAATGCGGCGGCACCATTCCGTCACGATGGGGATGAACATGGCCACGACGGGTGTGTTGTTCAGGAAGGCACTGAGGGCGATGACCGGCGCCATCATGCGCACTTGTGCGGCGGTGCGGCTTTTGGGGTGGCCGAGGATGTTGCGGGAAATCCAGGTCAGGCCGCCGGTCTCCTGGAGGCCGGCGACGACGATGTACAGCACGCCGACCGTCACCAGGCCGGCGGAACCGAATCCCGCCAGTGCTTCCTCGGCTTTCAGCACACCGGAAAGCAGGAGCACGCCGAGGCCACCGAGAAACACAAAGTCCGCCGGGAGGCGGGTGCAGATGAGGACGCCCAGGACGGTGATAATCGTGCCGAGGGTCAACCAGGCTTGCCAGGTCAGATCAAGAAGTGAAGCATCGGGCATGGTGGTATCCTACATGGCGAACCCTGGCCTGTCAGCTGCGGGGGAGGCGCGCCGATTCCTTCTCTAACATGTTGCGGCGAATGCCGCGAATGTGGCCGTCCATCCGGCGATAGCGCAGTGTGCCCCAGAGGCCACTGATCAACCCGATCGGCATTAGCGCGAGGCCAACGCAATAGAGCGTGCCGTGATCGACGAAGTGGACGAAGGTCACACCGGCGATGATCAGGGTGAGGGATCCGCGCAGATAGGACAGCACCGTGCGTTCGTTGGCCAGCAGGGTGCGGTCGATGGCCAGTTCATCACGCAGAATCAATTCGGACTTTTCGAAGCGTTCGTAGGGATTCTGGGTCATGTTCGGTTCCTGTTGCTTGCGTCGTTTCGTCGTTTGCCTACTTCCATCGCGGCATGTCGCCGATCCGCTGTGTGACCTGCGTCACGATGCCATAATTTTTGCGCCAGGCGATCTGAATCGTGCGGCGGAAACTGCGACCAGTGTACCCCGAGCCCAGGGCGCACGATGCGGCATGACAAAATCCTGTTGCATGCTGGAGGGTATCGGTGGTGGCGGGGGCAGACAAGCGAGATTGCGGGGTGCGGGGCCCTGTGGCAAGCTTGACGCATGCGTGAGCACGGGTGGCAGAGGTGGCGAGGTGACGCCGGACTGAGGATTGTGATTACGGTCTGTTGTCTGGCGTCCATCGCGACAGCGGATACGGTGACACTCACATCTGGTGCGGTGATTCGCGGTGAGATTGTGGGGGAGGATGCCTACGAAGTGCGCGTGGTGGTTGGGCGCACCGCGGCGGGGGACATCCAGACGCTGAAGATCGTGGCGCAGGGGAGTGTGGCGGCGTTGCAGCGCGGGAACCCGGAGGTTGCCGTTGAGGCAGATCCGGTGGTGGGCACGGTCGACGCTCCCCCGGAACCGCTGCCGGATGCGAGCGCCCTGCGGGCGACGATCAAGCGCGCCGAAGGGTTGTCGAGGGAAGGGCAACATGCTCAAGCGGCTGAGAGGTATCGCGCGGTAATCGATGAAACCGAGCGCCGGTTGCTGGTGCTCGGCGACAAAACCGATCCGGGCACGCAGAACGCTCGGCTGGAGCTGTTGCAATTACGCGAGGATGCCCACGCGCTGCTGCTGATCGCGTTGCAGGGGCGGCTGGAGTTTAAACGCGAGGCCTTGCGCGTCGCCGAGGAATCCGCCCAGCGGCTGGAACGTACGCTGGCGCAACAGCGGAAAGAGATCGATTCCCTGCAGGCAGACGACAGCAGCGACCGCCAGATTCCGCGCCGCCTTGGCGAGGCCAGCGCGCGGGCCGGGACGACCGTGAAGGTGCGCGCGCTGGAGGACGAAATCGCCAAGGGAGAAACCCGGCTGATCGCGCATCGCGCCTGGGCGCGGGAAGCGCGGTTGGGGATCGTGACGCAGGAGAGCGAACTCGAACTGGCCGATGCCAAGGCGCGTCGCGCGAAGGATGATTTGAACGCGGCTGAACGTGCGGCACGGGGGCGGCGGTGATGGCGCGGGTCGGCAGCTTCAGGCTGATTCAGCGCCGCGGGTTCCGGCAAGCCGGACATTTTCCTGACAGCATGATTTCGTGGCCTTCGATTTTGAAGCCCTTGGGGACGAGGCGGTCGAGGTTGTCGGCGCAGCCTTCGAGTTTGAATACCTGATCGCAGGCGGCGCAGTGGAAGTAGTGATGATGCGAGGCGTCGCACCATTCGTAGCGCGGCGACTGCCCGGAGATTGTCACGGCGTGTAGGCGGCCTTCGGATTCCAGGGCGCGGATGGCGCGATAGACGGTGGCGAGGCCGAGGCGCGGGGTGCGGCGCCGCGCTTCTTTGAGCACCTCCTGCGGGCTCAATGGACGATTAAAGCGCGCGAACACCTGCTGAATTGATTCACGCTGTGCGGTACGTCGTTCCATGCTTCAGCCTAGCGATTCGGCGTACGGGGAAAAAGGAGATTTCGGGTGGATGTCCCGCTTTGAGGGCGAACGTCACGCAGAGCCGCAGCGGTCGCCGAGACCTGCCATGCCGTCGGAATCCGTGCGCTCTGCGGCTCCGCGTGAGTATTCCTGGCCGAGGATGTGGGCAGCAGGAGG
>JAQCIA010000032.1 GCA_027620105.1 Verrucomicrobiota bacterium
CCGCCTCGCCAACCTGACGCCCGCCCAGCGCATGGCGGCTTACGTCCCGGGTGAATCCAGCAGCCTCGACTTCGGCTCGCTGATCGGTGCCCTGCCCCCGCCATCCGCCTGGGAAGAACTCCGCGCCCATGTCGCTCAGCGTGCCGCCGGCGATTCCACCGACGAAAAATATCGCAACCAGTTGCTGACGCTGTTCGTGCACGTGCTCGTCAACGATCAAACCGCCAGCCAGCAGAACGTCGCCGATCCATTTGAGCCCATGTCGAGCATGGATGCGTCCATCCAGCAATCCGCCGCCCGCCAGCTTCTGGAGTTGATGCAGAAGATGACCGCCCTGTCCGGCGACAAGCGTGGCGTGAAGAACGCCTTTGAACAAGGCCTGAAGTCCTCCGCCAGTTCAGACCACGAGGACTCGCTCACGGTTCCCGACCTCGTCACCCTCCTCGGCGCGGCCGAAGCGGAACGCCTCCTGCGCCAGGCGTTGGTCCTCCCGCGCACGCGACTCGATTTCCAACAGGGGAACGAAACACACAAGCTCGCCCGTGCGCTTGCCATTGAACGGATGGATGAAATCAAAATGCCGCCCTGGGATCTGGTCTCCGATCTCGATTCCGCCGCGCTGTACGAGGCCATCGTTGAACACTTTCCCGCCGGGGCCGCCGTGGGCGAGGACGCTGACGATGCCACCTTCTTGTCGAGCCCCATGGCACTGGTAAACCTGCCCGAGGCGGCGCGCCGCAGCGTTCGCAAGATGCTCTCCGGTTCCTCGCGCTCGTCGTGGCGCGATGAACCCCGACGCCTGGCGCAGCAGTACTACCTCCTGGCACTGATCGTCCATGACCGCACTGAGGACGCCCACTCGCTCGCGCTCACCATGGTCGGCGACGAGAACGGCTCCGGCCTTCCGTCGGGAGCGTTGCGCCAACTCGAACAAGCGGGCTACGTGGATCAGGTACAGAACTTTCTCCAGGATTTGCTCACCGCCAATCCGGAACTGCCTTTCTGGGACCAGTACATCGCGCTATCCGCCAAGACCGGCGAGACTGCCGACGTGTTGCACGCGCTCATGACCAGTGCCAAAAGCACCACGCTCACCCCCGCGCGGCGGCGCGAATTGGATGGCCAGCTCGTCAGCGCCTGGCTCGCGGCGGACAAGCCCGATGAGGCGGTGACGGTCATTCAGCGCCTGCTTGCCGATGACGAAACGGATCAAAACACCCGCAGCGCGCTGGCCCTCAAGTGGGCTACAATCGGCAACTTGCTCCAGAATCCGGAATGGCTGGAGGCTGGTCTGAAAGCCGCCCTTGAGGCCGCGTCGAAGGACGATCAGCAGAATCCCTATGCCTTTTACTACGGTGGAAAAAGGCTCGGTGATCTGCTCATGGACATCGGGCGCGGCCCGGAAGCCGAGCAACTCTATGCTGACCAGCTGGCCAAAGCGATCAAGCCTGAGGGCGGCATGCAGTCCTATCGCTCCCCCACAGATGCCCAGGCGCCGCTTCAGTCACTCGTGAGCCTCTATAGCAACGTGGATCGACTCAGTGACGTCCTGACCCTGGCGGACACCTCGCCCTGGTGGGGTGTCAAAGATCTCGCCAATCTCGGTGGCTCCTACGAGAGCGGATTCGCCACAGGCCACGGCGCGGATACGCGCACGGTCCCCGTACCCCAGGCCGTGGCCGCCGCCCTGCACGCCAGAGCGCGTGACGACCACGCCCTGCCGATTCTGGAGGAGATCATCGCCAACCACGGCAACTACGACCCGGCTTACGAGCTCTACGTCACAATCCGCGGGACAAACGCCATTCCCTTTCTGGACCTCGCCTACAGCCGCGATCAATACGAGGAACGTCCCTTGATCTGGAAAGCCCGGGCCTTGCGCGTTGCCGGTCAGCTGGATGCGGCCGAGCAGGCCGCGCGGGCTGCCATCGCCATCGACCCCTCCGACGGTGAGCAGGGCAAGGGCCGGCGCATGCGCGTCTACGCCGAACTGGCCGAAATCCTCGCCGCCAAGGGCGATCAGGAAAATGCCGAGTTCTTTCGGGAAGTGGTCGTGGCCATTCGCATTGCCGAACGCGCGGATGATTTTTACAACGCCGGCCTGTTGACACGCGGCATCACCATCTATCGTGAGGCCCTCTCGCATTTTTCCGATGCCTATTGCATCCAATCGCGCATGGCAATCCAATTGGAAGAGCGGGGCGACTATGCCGGAGCCGAAAAGCACTACCAACGTGCGTACGAACTGATGCCGGACAGCTTTGGCCGTGTGGAAAGCCATTGCTTCGGTTGCGAAGGCGTTTTCAGCAGCGGCCGCGCCCAGAATATCGCCGAACGCGTCTTCACCACACTAGCCCAGGAAGCGCCGGACAAGCCCCAGGTGCATTACCTGCTCGGGTATCTGCGCGACGAACAGGGTCGCGACGCGGATGCGCTGGCTGAATATCGTCTGGCCGTCAAACTCGATCCCGATTACCTCAACGCCTGGAAAAAAATCGGCGACCTCGGTGAGCGCATGCTGCTGCCCGCCCCGGATCGCGATGCCGCGGTCTTCACCCAACTCCGCCTCGACCCGCTCGGGCGTCACGGACGCCCGGACACGGATGACGTGGTCGACCTTAAGCAACTCTGGTCGTCCCTCGCCGAAGCCCGCAAGCTGGAGCCAAAAACTCCCGAATCGCTCTACCCCTTCACCGCCAGTGCCGCCAAACTCCAGGAACAGGAGGCCGCGGCCAAATCTGCAACGTCCCCCTGGTCGCACGGGTCCTATACGAGCTACAGCTACGGTGGATATGATGAAGCAACCCAGTCCCCCGCGGACTCGCTGAAAAGGCATTCTATCATCCGCGAGATCATGCAGTTGTTCGAGTACGCCGAACGCATGCGCTGACCGCGTCCGATACTTTGCACAACGTCAGCTGCACGTGCGGATGCCTCGGAATCCGCCCGCGGAACGCTCAGGCTTGACCCATGTGAATCAAGGGCTCGGGTTGCTGATTGTAGACTTTGGAGTGCGGCGGCACGGAGTGCGTTAGCCAGACGTTGCCTCCAATCACCGAGTGCGCGCCAATGGTGGTTTCGCCACCCAGAATCGTCGCCCCCGCGTAGATCACCACATCGTGTTCCACGTTGGGGTGGCGCTTGATGCCCTTGACCAGCCGGCCCTCTTCATCCTTCCGGAAGCTCAGCGCCCCCAGCGTCACGCCCTGATACAATTTTACGCGGCGCCCCAGCACCGCCGTTTCGCCAATGACCACCCCTGTCCCGTGGTCGATGAAAAAAGCCGCATCAATGCGCGCGCCCGGATGAATGTCGATGCCCGTCTGTGAGTGCGCCAGCTCCGACATGATACGGGGAATCAGCGGCACCCCCTGCCCATACAGGTAGTGCGCCACACGGTGCACGGCGATGGCATACAGACCAGGATAACTCTGCACGACCTCCATCGTCGAACGGGCCGCGGGATCGCCTTCATAGGCGGCCGTGATATCCGTCTGCAGGAGCCCCTGGATCTCCGGCAAACGCTCGGCAAAATCCAAGGCCACGTCCTCCGCCCGGATGCGTACCGCCTCTTCATCCTCCCCGCTACCACCGGGGGCGCTGGCCTCATAGTCCAACGCCAGACGAATCTGATCCGCCAGCGCATGCACCGTGGTGCTCACGGTGTTGCGCACGAACGCCTCGCGCGCGGCCCCTTCCGGCAATTCCTCGCCATGGCAACCAGGAAAAAGCACGGCAATCAGGTCGTGCAACACCTTCTCGACCGCTTTGGGCCCGCGCAAGCGCAGCCCCTTCTCCGTGCTGCCGCTGCCCGGGAATACCCACCCTTCCACCATGCGCCCCGCCACACTCGGCAACAACTTTGTAAGGCGATCTTCAAATGTCATGCTCCACCTTCCCGCCCGTCACGCGTGACCCGCACCAGCACCGAATTTGCGCCCAGATTCCCCGCGCCTAAACCGACCAGCGCCTTGCCCACCAAGTCATCCGTCAGAAACTCTACATCCAGAATGCGAATGCCATCCACCCGGCACAACTCCACAAAGTCCTCATAGGTGAACAAGTGAATATTCGGCGTGTCGTACCACTCGAACGGCAGCCCCTTGTTCTTCGGCATCCGCCCCGTCAACCACAGGCTCGCCCGATGGCGCCAGTTCGCGAAGTTGGGGAAGGACACGATGCCCTCCTTGGCAACGCGCAACATTTCACCCAGCACCAGCCGCGGCTTTCTCACCACCTGAAGGGTCTCGCTGAGAATGGCATAGTCATAGGAACCATCCGGAATCATGGCCAGCCCGCCATCGATATCCGCCTGCAGCACCTCGTGCCCGCGCTCGATGACATCAATCACCTGCCTCACATCGATCTCAACACCCACGCCGCGCGTCTGCTTTTCGCGCGCGAGCATGGTGAGCAACGTCCCGCTGCCGCACCCGAGATCTAGCACCCGGCTGCCCGGCCGCACCATCCGCGTGATGATCTGATACTCCCGCCGATCTTCGGAGTCGAGCACCGCCGGCGCCGCCGCATCACTCGCATGCTGCTCACCGGGAACCACCGTGCTGGGCCTCTCAACCCACGGCAGAAAGGCCCGAATCACATCCGGCAAATGTTCCACGTCCACCAGAAAGGCATCGTGCCCGTATGGCGCCGTCAACAGGCAGTACGACACCGCCTTGCCCGCACGCACCATGGCATTGGTAATCTCTGTCGATTGCTCCGGCGGAAACAACCAGTCCGAACTCGCGGCCACCACCAGCACCTTGGCTTCAATCCGCGCGCAAGCCGCCTCGAGACTGCCATGGCGCGCCGCCGCATCATACTCGTCCATCGCGCGGGTAATCTTGAGATAGGAGTTGGCATCAAAACGCTGCGTGAATTTCTCTCCCTGGTGCTCGAGATACGTCTGCACCTGGAACTTGTTCACGCGCGATTCACCATCCGCCGTGCCGGGCGTCACATCCTCCGCCGTCCACCGTTCGCGCCCGAATTTTTCCGCCATGATTTCGCGCGACAGATACGTGATGTGACCGACCTTGCGCGCGAGCGACAGCCCCTTGACCGGCGCCTTCCCCGTGCCGTAGTAGTCGCCGTTCTGCCAGTCCGGATCAAACTGGATCGCCTTCCGGCCAACAATGTCGAATGCCAGCGCCTGTGCCGTCAGTCCCGCGCATGACGCAATAATGATGCACCGCGCCACCATGCCCGGAAAACGGATCGCCCATTCGAGCACCTGCATGCCGCCAAAGGAACCACCCACCACGGCCGCCAGCCGCCGGATACCCAGTTGCAACAGCAACAGCCGGTGTACGCCCACGACGTCACCCACCGTCAGATCAGGAAACCGCGACCCGTACGGCTTGCCCGTATCCGGCGCCGCGCTTGCCGGGCCCGTCGTCCCTTTGCAACCGCCCAGAATATTCGCGCAGATGACGTGGTAGTGGCTCGTGTCAATCCCTCGCCCGGGTCCGATCATCTCGTCCCACCACGCGGGTTCAGCAGGATCAGCCGGCTCGTGCTGGCCGGCGGCGTGTGCCGATCCCGAAAGCGCATGACACACAAAGACCACATTATCGTCGCTCGCCGAACGCCGACCGTAGGTCTCGTACGCCACATCAATTTCCGTCAGCCGTGCGCCGTTATCGAGCACATAGCCACCCGGCGGCAGTTCAAGCCGCACAACGTGTGTGCGGACGACGCCGACCGTGCCGAAAGATCTGCTGGGGGGCGTGGAACTCATTGGCCTCCAAAGCCACGCATGATAGCCCTGGACTCACCCACCGCAAAGCCAATTTCAAGTGCGGAGCAGGCAAACCAGCCTACGGCAAGGTGATCGTAAAAACGCTTCCCTTGCCCACATCGCTCTGCACACCAACTTGCCCGCCGTGCGCCATCACCACATGCTTGACGATCGACAGACCCAGCCCGGTCCCGCCCTGGCTACGACTGCGCCCCGGATCAACCCGGTAGAAGCGTTCGAAGACCCGCTCCCAATGCGCCCGGGCGATCCCGGGCCCTTCGTCCGCCACCGATATACGGCAACCACCGCTGCCCCGCTCGGCCAATACGCGCACAGTCTTCCCTTCACCACCATATTTGATGGCGTTATCCAGCAGGTTGATCATGGCGGTTTCCAGCAGCGGCGCATTGATCTTCGCCTCCACATCGGTCGCACAACGAACCTCCACGGACGTCTGCTGGGCCCCCGCCAGCGCCTGACACGCCCGCGCAGCCGCCTGCAGCACCGGAGCCAGCGGAGCGGATGTCAGTTCGATCTCGCCACGTTCGGACGCATGCTCCACCCGCGACAGCGCCAAAATATCTTCAATCAGCGTATGCAGCCGTTCCGCCTGACGCGCAATCTTTTCTAGGAACCGTTGCGTGGTCTCTGCATCGTGTATCCCGTCGAGTAACGTATCCGCGAATCCACGGATGCTCGTGATCGGCGTCTTGAGCTCGTGCGACACGTTGGCCACGAAGTCGCGCCGCATCCGCTCCAACCGCCGCAGCCGCGTCACATCATTCATGACCAGCACGGCGCCGCGCGTGCGCTGCTCGGCCCCCCGCAACAACCGGCCGCGGACCTGCAGAAAACGATCACCCTTTGGCACAAAGATTTCACCCTCCACGGGATTCGCACTGGACAGCGTGGTGTCGACGAGCTGGAGCAGATCCGCGTTGCGAATGACCTCCACCACGCTCCGCCCCTTCGCACCCGCTTCGGCGACACCGAACAGTTCCTCCGCGGCGCGATTCAAGGTGAGCACATGCTTGGCCTGATCCACAGCCAGCACCCCCTCCGCCATGCACGCCACCAGCGCCTCCTGTTCATCCTTCTGTCCGATGACCGTATCAATCCGATCGCGCAACTGCGCCGCCATGTGATTCACGGTCCCGCTGAGCGTATCGAACTCACGGATCGATTGACTCGGCAGGCGGCGCTTCAAGTCACCCTCGGCGAGCACCCGCAGCCCCGTCTCAATCTCCGTCAAGGGGCGTGAGATGCGCCGTGCCAGAATTAAACTGGCGACCACTGCCGCTAGCGCAATCAGCAGAGCCGACGCGGTGACTTTGCGGCGCAGTTCGCGCGCCATGGCGCTGACGTGCTCCGTTTCCAACGAAACGCGCACCGCCCCCCAGACCTGCCCCTGCACCAAAATCGGGACGGCTATATAGAACATGTCACGCCGTACCGTGACGCTGAAGTGCCGCCCGTCGCCCACCCCGCCCTGCAGGGCCTCCATCACCTCCGGCCGACTGCCGTGATTCTCCATGCGGGTGGGGTCGGCGCGGCTGTCCGCCACGACTTGGCCATCGCGCTGCACCACCGTCACGCGCAACCCCGTTGCCTGATCCACATCACGGCAGAATTGCTGGATTACCAGCGGATCCGGCGCGGGCGATTCCGCCATGCGCGCCGCCGCGATCCCCGCCACGGCCGACATGTGCTCGCGTATCCGTGCCTGCTCGACCGCACGTATCGTGCGCCCACTCGCCCAGGTCAGCGCCAGCACGCATGCCCCAAGAATCGCAAGATGCGCAGGCAGCAGAATCCAAAAAAGGCGTGTCTTCACGCCGCCTCATCCTTGAAACGGTAGCCGACGCCGCGCACCGTTTCGATGCGTTTGCCGAATTTTCCCAGCTTCTTGCGCAGCCCCACCATTTGCACGTCAACCGCCCGGTCCGTCACCGGGTAGTCCTGTCCGCGCACGGCATCCACAATCTGGTAACGGGTAAAAACCCAGCCCGGACGACGCACCAGCACGAGCAACACCTCAAATTCCGTAAACGTCAACTCCATCGGCTTACCGCCCAGCGTCACGAGGCGCCGCCCCACATCAATGACGAGTCCATCCAGTTCGAGCCGCTCGCTGGACTGCCCTGCGGATTGCTCCCGACCGCGCCGCAGTACCGCGCGCACACGGGCGACCAGTTCGCGCGGGCGAAAGGGCTTGGCGATATAATCAGCGGCGCCCAGCTCCAGACCGGATACGACATCGGGCTCCTCGCCCTTTGCCGTCACCATGACGATCGGAACCTGCTTCGTCTTGTCATCCGCCTTCAGCCGCCGACACACTTCCAGGCCGTCCATTTTCGGAAGCATCAGGTCCAGCAACACCAGTGCCGGCGGTCGCGCGCGCGCCTTCTCAAGCCCCGCCTCCCCTGTGTCGGCGGTCACCACGGTATACCCTTCCCGCCGCAGGTTGTAGACAATCAGCTCCTGAATATCTTCGTCGTCTTCCACCACCAGAATCAATTCGTGCGCCATGTCAACCTCATGCGGTTCCCGCGTCCAGCGCCGTTCCGCCAGGACTCGGGTCGCGGTGACGGACAATCCGCCCCTCGGTCATGTAAATCACATCCTGCGCAATATTGGTCGCATGATCCGCGACCCGCTCCAGATTCCGCGAGACACCCAAGGCTTGAATCAGGAAATCGAAATCCTCGGTGCCAGACTGCAGAGCCTGGCGGACGTGATCGTAGTTGTCACGATTAAGGGCGTCCACCTCATCGTCCGAGTCGCACACCTTTCGCGCCAGCGTCGTATCCATGTTGAAAAGCGCGTCCAGGCTGCCGCGCAGCATGCTCAACGCCTTGTCGGCCATCAATTCGAGATCCATGTATGCGCGTAGCGGATGGGTTCCCGTCAGGCGCTCCGCCCGCTGCGCGATATTCACAGCCAGATCGCCGATCCGCTCCAAATCACTGTTGATCTTGATCGCCGCCACGATCCAGCGCAAATCAACCGCCACGGGTTGGTAGAGCGCGAGCAATTTAAGCGCTTCTTCCTCCATGCGCACCTCGCGCGAATCGATCTCGTCGTCCTCATCAATCACCTGTCGCGCCAGCACGGCGTCGCGCGTTTCCAGCGACCGCACGGCAAGCACGACGCTCTTTTCCACAAGCGCGCAAATTTCCAGTAACGATTGCTTCAACGCGTCCAAATCGCGAACCAAATGTAGACTCACCGTATCTCCTCCTGTGTCACCGCATCAGGCTCGGCCACCCCCAACCAGATCCAGCCTAGGCCAGCCGTATCCACGCCGCAAGCACCCGTGGGGCTCCGCCCCCTCATCGGCGGCTCGCTGTGTCTGAAACGACGGCCGTGTGCCGCACATTCCGGCCTTCAATCAGAAAAATAAGGTCTTCGGCAATGCCGGTGGCGTGGTCCGCCATCCGTTCCAAATGCCGCGCAATACTCATAATCTGGATCGACGGCGCAGACAACATCGAGTTGCCCAGCGAAACCATCTGCCGCTTCAGACGGTCAAGCTCCCGTTGAATATGTGTGCGCATTGTCGTGCCCCCCCCGGTCGACCGCTGAACCGTCACCCGAATCGCCCCGTGATATAGTCCTCGGTCTGCTTTACCTTCGGAGTCGTGAACAACTCTTGGGTGCGCCCCACTTCCACCAACCGCCCGACATACATGAAAGCGGTGATATCGGAAACCCGCGCGGCCTGTTGCATGTTGTGCGTCACGATAACAATGGTGAAGCGCTTCTTTAGATCCAGCATGAGATCCTCAATGCGCGCCGTGGCAATCGGATCCAAAGCCGAACACGGTTCATCCATCAGCAGCACTTCAGGCTCCACCGCAATCGCGCGCGCAATGCACAAGCGCTGCTGCTGCCCGCCCGAGAGCCCCAGCGCACTGTCCTGCAGGCGGTCTTTGACCTCATCCCAGAGCGCCGCCCCCTGCAGGCTGCGTTCCACAATGTCGCCCAGCTCCGCACGCGTGGCCATGCCCAGAACCCGCGGCCCGTAGGCGACGTTGTCAAAAATCGTCTTTGGAAACGGATTCGATTTCTGGAACACCATGCCCACACGCTTGCGCAGGCCGGTCACGTTCAGCGACGGATCATGAATGTCCTGGTTACGAATCCGTACCGTACCGGTGATGCGCACGCCGTCCACCAGATCGTTCATGCGATTCAGACACCGCAGAAGCGTCGATTTTCCGCACCCCGATGGGCCAATAAAGGCCGTTACCCGATGCCCCGGAATCTTCATGGAGACGGAGTCCAGCGCTTGCTTGAGGCCGTAGTAGAGCGAGAGATCGCTGATCTCCACCACCGCCGGATCGGAAGGCGGCTCGCCAGAATCGTCGCGCGTATGCACTTGCGGTCGCGTGTCGGTTACCATGTAAGTCTCCTACAACGCCGTCACGGCGTATTTCTTTCGCAGCTTCCCGCGCAACGCGATAGCCGCCATGTTTAGAATCAAGACCATCATAACCAGCAAGATGGTCGTCATGTACACCATCGGCCGCGCCGCATCCACATTCGGCGACTGGAATCCCACGTCATAAATGTGAAATCCAAGGTGCATGAACTTGCGGTCGAGGTGCAGAAAGGGCCAGGTGCCATCCAGGGGCAATGTCGGCGCCAGCTTGACGACACCCGTAATCATCAACGGAGCCACCTCACCCGCTGCGCGCGCCATGGCCAGGATCAAGCCCGTGAGAATTGATGGCATCACCGCCGGAAGCACCACCCGCCAGGTGGTCTCGAATTTCGTCGCCCCCAGGGCCAGCGAGGCCTCGCGTGCCCCGCGCGGAACTGCCGCCAACCCCTCTTCCGTCGCGACAATCACCACCGGAACCGTCAACAGGGCGAGCGTCAGTGACGCCCACAAGATGCCACCCGTGCCATAAGTTGGTGTTGGAAGCGCTTCGGGATAGAACACCTGATCGATGGCGCCACCAATAAAGTAAATAAAGAACGCCACGCCAAAGACGCCGAACACAATCGACGGCACGCCCGCCAGATTGTTCACGGCGATGCGAACGGCACTCACCAACGGTCCCTGCTTCGCGTACTCGCGCAGATAGAAGGCCGCGACAACCCCAAGGGGCGTCACGATCAAGCTCATGATCATCACGAGCATCACCGTGCCGAAGATGGCTGGAAATACCCCGCCTTCCGTATTGGATTCACGCGGATCCTCGGCCACGAATTCCCATAGCTTTTCGCAATAGAATGCCACCTTCTCCCACAGATGCATGGTGTTCGGCCGATACGCCCGCACCACACTGGCCAGCGGCAGTTCCAGCTGTCGGTCTCCGGCTGCCTCGAGCCTGACCATGGTCCGCGATGCATCCCGCAGCTTCTGCAAGGCCTCCCGCTTGGTCAGATACCCTGCCTGCAGGGAGTCCAGTTCGCTTCGCAGCGCCTCGACGTCTCCGCCGCTCGTCACACCTTTGATCGCAAGCTTCTTAAGTTTCAGGCGGACGCGTTCCTGGGCAATATTGATGCGCCCGATCTGATTGCGTTCCATATCCTGAATGGCGGCCTGCCGCTTCTGCACTGCCGGCAGCTGCGCCAGGAGGACATCCCAGGCGTCTTCGCCTTCGCCCAGCACCGCCCCCCCGTCCGTCACAGCAGCAACCCGCCCGTAAAAGTTGCCCCATTCCAACCGCTCAATCACACTGACCTCGGCGGGGGTCTCGACGCGGACGATGTCGGCTTCGTCGATCCACACGAAATCCATGCCGTACAGATCGCGGTTGCCCTGACGAATCTGAATGCGTCCGCGCTCAGGCGTACCCACCGGTGCGTCCGGTTGAGGGATGATCTCCCGCTCCGTGAACTGCCCCACAATCG
>JAQCIA010000033.1 GCA_027620105.1 Verrucomicrobiota bacterium
CGGCATCCGGCGTGAAGATCGAAATGTATGATCGCGCGGGCGGTTTGGAGAGTAGCGCGGAGGCCGGCGATTGCTTCGTGGACCGGGAGAAGGAATCGGTGGTTTCGACCAACACCGTGCGCGTCACGCAGAAGGGCGTTTCCATCACGGGAACGGGTTTTGAGTGGCATGCGGGTGAGCAGTCCTTTAAGATACACAGTCGGGCACGCGTGGTTTTCGTCCGCAATCCGGCTATGAAATTGTGGGATATCCCTTGATGCGGCACGGCGGGCGATCGCAAGGCAATTTCGAGGAGTTTTCAATGCGTCGATGGTTTGCGGGGATGGGGATGGGCTTGATGGTGGGGCTGGCCGCGGTGGCGCCGACTGAGGCCGAATCGGTGACGGCGGACAACACGGTGATCACCTCGAAGACGCTGTCATTCGACTACAAGCGGTACGTGGCGGTCTTTGAAGGCAACGTGGTGGTGGAGGATTCCGCCATGCGCATGGAGTCCGCACGACTCAACGTGATTTTTGATGGCACGAACCAGATCAAGACCGTGGGGGCCACGGGCAACGTGCGTATTACGCATGAGGACAAGATTGCAACCTGTGATCGCGCGATGTATGTGGCGCGTTCCGGCGAAGTGACGCTCACGGGGAACGCGGTGCTGACGCGCGGCGAAGACAGCGTGATGGGCGAGGCGATTACTTTCTGGCTGAACGAGGACCGGATGATCTGCACGCCGGGACGCCTAATCATTGGACCACAGGATCGCACGCAGTCGGGCGGCGCGATGGGGCGGGTGATGCCGTCTGCGGGTGGCACGTCGAAGGCGACAGCGCCGGCGGCGCGTCAGATCCGCGCGAGCACGCCGCCGCCAGCAAAGCGGCCCTAGGCCCGCGAGGGCGGGAACGACGCAGGCGCGCATGTCGGAACAGGACCAACTCCTACAAGTTGAGGGATTGAAGAAATCCTACGGCGGTCGTGCCGTTGTGGGCGGGGTCGATCTACACCTAAGCCGCGGCGAGATTGTCGGCTTGCTGGGACCAAATGGCGCCGGCAAGACCACGACCTTCTACATGATCGTGGGCCTGATCCGGCCCGACAAGGGTCAAATCCTGTACGCAGGCCAGAACATCACGCGGTTTCCGATGTACCAGCGGGCGCGGGTGGGGATCGGCTATCTGGCGCAGGAGCCTTCGGTGTTTCGCCGAATGACGGTGGAAGACAACATCATGGCCATACTGGAGACGCTGGCGATTTCGCAGGCTGAGCGCGAGCGGCGCCTGGAGTCCCTGCTGGCGGATCTGGACTTGACCAAGCTGGCGCAGCAGAAGGCCTACACGCTGAGCGGCGGCGAACGCCGGAAGCTGGAGATCACGCGGGCCCTGGTGATGCGTCCGGCCTTGATGATGCTGGACGAGCCGTTCAGTGGCGTCGATCCGCTGGCCGTGAGTGACATTCAAAAAATCATTCTGAACCTGCGCAGTCGCGGTCTGGGCATCCTGATCACGGATCACAATGTGCGCGAAACGCTGGCGGTGGTGGACCGGGCCTATCTGATGTACGAAGGCAAGGTCCTGCGGGAAGGGGCCAGCAATTTTCTGATCAACGATGAAGTCAGCCGGGAGATTTATCTCGGCGAAAAATTCAGCATGTAAGCGAAGCCCGCGGGGCACGGTTGTCGCCGGGGATTGCATGCAACATAGGAGGTAGCCATGAGTGTGGAAGTAACGGCCCGACACATGGACGCGACCGCCGCCCTGCAGGATTACGCACGCCGCAAGGCCGATGGCCTGATGGCGGACTTTCCGATCGTGGAATCCGTGCATGTCATTCTGGACGTGCAGAAGCATCGGCATATTGCTGAGCTGGTGATCCAGGCCAAGCACCGGCATCGGTCCGAAGCGGAAGAAACGGCCGACAACATGAAAGCCGCGATTGACGCCGCGGTTGAGAAATCGGAACGGCAACTGAGCCGCCTGCGCGACAAGATTCAGGACCACAAGGCGGCCATGCGGCACACCGAAAGTGAGAAGGCGCGGGGCCTGTAACGATGGCCGAACAACGCAAAACGGCGGAGACACGGGTGCCGGTGTCGGCCTTTCTGAAATCCGGTGCGGAGGCACTGGAGATGGAACTGGCGGCCGGCAAGGCGGGGCTGCAACGCACCATTCAGGAGGCGGCGCTGAACCGTCCCGGGCTGGCGCTTTCCGGATTCTTTGCCTACTTCGCCCATCGTCGCGTGCAAGTTCTGGGGATGGCGGAGAACGCCTACCTGGCTTCCATGAAGCCGAGCGAGCGTGGCACGCGGCTGCGCGAATTTTTCGGGAAGAAGATTCCATGCGTGGTGGTCACGCGGCACAAGCGGATCCTGCCTGAGCTGGTGGATCTGGCGGAAGAGTTCAAGGTGCCGCTGCTGCACAGCCGTCAGATCACGATGCACTTCATCAATTCCGGCACGATCATCATGGAGAACCTGGTGGCGCCGCGCATGACCTATCAGGGCACCATGGTGGAGATCATGGGGATCGGTGTGATGATCGAAGGGAAGCCCGGGCTGGGAAAAAGCGAGACGGCACTGGGGTTGATCAAGCGCGGGCATTCGCTGGTGTCGGATGACGTTACCGCCATCCGGCTGGACAGCGCCGGTGCGATTATTGGCGCGCCCGTGAACGTGACGCGCTACCATATGGAGATTCGCGGTCTGGGCATCATCCATGTGCCGAGCCTCTTCGGTGTCACGTCCGTGCGCAAGGAAAAGCGACTGGATTTGGTGGTCACGTTGTATGAGTCTGGCTCCATGGAAGAGCCGGACCGCAGCGGGCAAGTGCGCTTGACGCGCAGTATCCTGGGCGTCGACGTGCCGCAGGTGATGATCGGCGTTAAGCCGGGGCGGGACCTGGTGACACTGGTCGAAACGGCGGCGCTGGATTACCAGTTGCGGCGCCTGGGACATGATGCAGCCAAGGAATTGGACGAGCACCTGATGTCGCTGATGAGCGGCGGAAAGGCAGCCAGTGAGTGACGGGGCAAAGACGGCGACAAGGGTTCGCGAGGTGGTGGTGCGCAATGAGCACGGCATCCACGCGCGACCGGCGGCGCTCTTTGTGAAGATGGCGGCGCGCTTCAGTGCTGAGGTCACCGTCGAGAAGGATGGCATTGAGATCAACGGCAAGAGCATCATGGGGTTGATGACGCTGCAGGCGTCGTACGGCTCGAAGTTGCAATTGCGCGCCCAGGGCGTGGATGCCGAGCAGGCGCTTGCTGCGCTGGCCCAGCTGTTCGAGCAGAAATTTGAAGAGGGGTGAGGGGTGTCGGCCGACGCGAGGGAACAACGCCTCCCGGTGGTGCTGCATGGCATTGGCGTTTGCCCGGGTGTGGTGATGGGGCCTGCCTTCGTTATGGCCCCGGAGGCCACCTATGTGCCTGACCGCCGCCTGCAGCCTGCCGACGTGGACCACGAGATCAGCCGGCTTGAAAAGGCCCTGATCGAAACCCGCCGCCAGCTGCGATCCATTCAGCAAGACATGGAGAAGCGCGAGGTGCTGGTGGATTCGCGCATCCTCGACGCGCACCTGATGGTTCTGGATGACAATGCCTTCATTGAGGAAGTTGTCGGCAGGGTCCGTAAGGAACTGCGCAATGTGGAGAGCGTGGTCAAAGAGGTGGCTGATCGCTATGCGGCCGTGCTGAGTTCCCTGGATGATGCCTACCTGCGTGAGCGCAACGTCGATGTGAAGGATGTGGCGCGGCGGTTGATACGCAATCTCACGGGCAAGACGCAGGTTTCAATCGCGGAAATGGCGCGGCAGCACATTGTGGTGGCGCAGGATCTGGTGCCGTCCGAAACGGCGCTTTTCCGGCGTGAGAAGGTGATCGGCTTCGTCACGGATTACGGCAGCGTCACGTCGCATACGGCGGTCATGGCGCGGGCGCTGGCGATACCGGCGGTGGTGGGGTTGGGCGACATCAGCCATCGCGTGCAGATGGATGATGAGGTGCTCATCGATGGGCACAAGGGGCTGATCATCATTCATCCTTCGGCGGAGCAACTCGAGCAATATGGGCGCGTGGCGGAAGAGCGGCGCAACATCGAGCAGGGGCTGCGCGAAAACCTGCGCAGTGAGCCGGCGACGACCCCGGACGGGCGGCGCGTCACGCTGTCCGCCAACATCGAAGGACTGGACGAACTCGAAGCGGTGGCCGAGTATGGCGCCGAAGGCGTGGGGCTGTTTCGTTCGGAATATGCGTACCTGTCGGCGGATCGCCGGGCCGTGAGTGAAATGGAGCAAGCTGAGCTCTACACGCGCGTTGCGAAGCGCGTGGCACCGGCTTCGGTGATCATTCGAACGCTGGATCTTGGCGGCGACAAGCAAAGCCCGGACTTGCCCGCGCATCCCGAAGCCAATCCGTTTTTGGGGTGTCGCTCCATCCGGCTGTCGCTCCAGAATCCGGAGACTTTCAAAATCCAGTTGCGGGCCATCCTGCGCGCCAGTCAGGTTGGGAACGTCAAACTCATGTACCCCATGATCAGTGGCGTGGAGGAAGTGATCGCCGCCAACCGCCTGCTGGATGAGGCCAAAGCCGAGCTGGCGCGCGATGGGGTGCCGTTCGCGCCCGATCTGGATGTGGGCGTGATGATCGAGATTCCCAGCGCGGCACTGACGGCGGACGCGATCGCCCCGCATGTCAAATTCTTCAGTCTGGGGACGAACGACCTCGTGCAGTATACGCTGGCCGTGGATCGCATAAATGAGCGCGTGGCCTATTTGTACAAGCCGACCCATCCTGCGGTTCTCAAGCTGATTCAGCAGGCCGTCGCGGCCGGACACCGCCACGGCATCTGGGTGGGAGTTTGCGGAGAAATGGCGGCGGATCCTTTGATGACACCGTTGCTGGTGGGGCTGGGCGTCGATGAATTGAGTATGGCCCCGGCCGCAGTTCCCCTTGTGAAAGATGCCATTCGCAGCATAGACTATGCCCGCATGCAGGAAATGGCGGACGTCGCGATGGGGTGCATACTTCCTGGTGAAGTGGTGGAGCATTGTCGCCGGGTGATTGGTGCTGACGCCCCCGAGTTGCTGGCGTTGATTGGATCGCCGCCAACGGGGGAGACGCCGGCTGAAACGTGACGGCATCGCGGCGCGACACCAATGTTGGATGACGACACAGGCCACATGCCGTGCGCATGGGCGAGGGGCTGAACGCGAAAGAAGGAAAGAAACATGACGAAGCGAATGATATTCACGTCAGAGTCTGTCACCGAAGGACACCCCGACAAAGTGGCCGATGGCATTTCAGACGCCATTCTGGATGCGCACCTCGCGGGGGATCCGAAGTCCCGCGTGGCCTGCGAGACGCTGGTGTCGACCGGACTGGTCGTGGTGGCGGGCGAAATCACGAGCCGCCAGACCGTGCCCTATGACGAAATCGCACGGGCCAAGATTCGCCGCATCGGCTATGTGGATGGTCGCGACGGTTTTGGGTGTGATAACTGTGCCGTGCTGGTGGCGGTGCACCGGCAATCGCCCGATATTTCCCAGGGTGTGGATGCCAAGAAGGCGGCGAACAAGTCGACCGCCGAGCAGGGCGCTGGCGATCAGGGCATGATGTTCGGTTATGCTTGTGATGAAACGCGCGAGCTGATGCCCATGCCGATCATGTATGCGCACCGGTTAACGCGCGGCCTGTCGGAGGCACGCCGTTCCGGCAAGCTCGCGTTCCTGCGTCCCGATGGGAAATCCCAGGTGTCCGTGGTGTACGAAGACGGCCTGCCCAAGCGGGTCGACACGGTGGTCGTCTCGTCGCAGCATGACGCGGAGGTGTCCTACAAGACATTGCGCGAAGGCATCATCGAGGAAGTCATACGCAAGCAGATTCCCGCGCGATTGATGGACCGCCGCACGCGTTTTCTGATCAACCCGACGGGGCGTTTCGTGGTTGGCGGACCGCATGGTGACAGCGGATTGACGGGGCGCAAGATTATCGTGGACACGTATGGCGGTATGGGGCGACATGGCGGCGGGGCCTTTTCCGGGAAGGATCCCTCGAAGGTGGACCGCAGCGCGGCTTATATGGCGCGCTACATCGCCAAGAACGTGGTGGCGGCGGGGCTGGCCCGGCGCTGTGAAGTGCAGCTGGCCTACGCGATTGGTTTTCCGGAACCGGTTTCCGTGCTGGTCGACACCTTTGGCACGGGCACGGTGGACGATGCGAAGCTGGAGCCGGCGGTGCGCAAGGTGTTCGGACTCAAGCCCGCGCAGATCATCAAGGAACTGGACCTGCTGCGCCCGATTTTTGAGGAAACCTCCGCATATGGGCACTTCGGACGGACGAGCAATTTGAAGTCTTTCACCTGGGAGCGCACGGACCGGACCGACGCATTGAAGCGCGCGGTCTGATTCCGGCGCGGCAGCATCCCATCACCCCGGTGCCGAAACGCGCCGGCTGTAATCATCCGGAACGGCGGCGTTCCGGGCTTAACCAAAGCAGGGCATAGGAACAGCATGAGCAAGAAGAAACCGACGACCAAGAGCAGCAAGGCCCCCCGCGGGTTCCGCGATTTCGACGTGAGTGATCTCAGCCTGGCCGCGTTCGGACGGCGTGAGATCGAACTGGCCGAGCACGAGATGCCGGGACTGATGTCGATCCGCGCGGAGTTTCTCAAGGCCCGCCCGCTGGCCGGTGCGCGGATTACCGGGTCGCTGCACATGACGATCCAGACGGCCGTGCTGATTGAGACGTTGCAGGCGCTCGGCGCGAAGGTGCGCTGGGCGAGTTGCAACATCTTTTCCACGCAGGACCATGCGGCGGCGGCCATTGCGGCGACGGGAACGCCGGTCTTCGCACGCAAGGGCGAAACGCTGGAGGAGTATTGGGACTATACGGACCGCATCCTCGATTGGGGCAAGGGCAGCGGGCCAAACATGATTCTGGACGACGGCGGCGACGCCACCCTGTACGTGCACCTTGGGCACCAGGCGGAGGACAACCCCGACGTGCTGAATCGCAAGCCGGGCAGTCGCGAGGAAGCGATCCTGCTGGCCCAGCTCAAGAAGGCCGTGAAAAAGAATCCGGGGCGCTTTCACCGAATGGTTAAAGACATCCGAGGCGTGAGCGAGGAAACGACGACCGGCGTGCATCGCCTCTATCAGATGTTGGAACGCAAGGAACTGCTCTTCCCGGCGTTCAATGTGAACGATTCGGTGACGAAGTCGAAGTTCGACAACATCTATGGTTGCCGGCATTCGCTCGTGGATGCGATCATGCGTGCGACGGATGTGATGTTGTCCGGCAAGGTGGCGGTGGTGGCCGGTTTTGGCGATGTGGGCAAGGGGTCGGCGCAGTCGTTGCGCGGCCAGCATGCGCGCGTTATCATCACGGAAATTGACCCCATCTGCGCGCTGCAGGCGGCGATGGAAGGCTACGAAGTGATGACGATGGATCAGGCCTCGGCGATCGGGGACATTTTCGTGACGACCACGGGTTGTTGCGACGTGATCACCGAAAAGCACATGCGTCGGATGAAGCACATGGCCATCGTCTGCAACATCGGACACTTCGACAGCGAAATTCAAATCGAGGCGATTGAGAAGTACAGCTGGCGTGAAATCAAGCCGCAGGTGCACGAGGTGACATTCCCCTCCGGCCGCAGCATTCTGGTGCTGGCACAGGGGCGGTTGGTGAATCTGGGCTGCGCGACGGGGCACCCGAGCTTCGTGATGTCGAACAGCTTCACCAATCAGACGATGGCGCAGATCGAGTTGTATGCGAACCCGGGAAAATATCCGGTGGGCGTCTATGTGCTGCCGAAGTTACTCGACGAAAAAGTCGCGCGTTTGCATTTGCAGAAACTCAGCGTTGTGCTGGATACGCTCACGCCGGCGCAGGCGCGTTACCTGGGAATCAAGCGGACGGGGCCATTCAAACCCGATACGTACCGGTACTAGGCTGGATTGCCGTAACGGGCGCCGCATAACAACGGCAGGGACGCCTTTCCAAGGCGTCCGCGGACGGACGGGATAGCGGGGCCCTGCCCAGGGTGGCCGAGCGCGTCGAAAGACAACACGGTGCCCGCTGCGCGTGTTTTCCGCATTGCGTTGAGGCGGGGGGCGTGTCAAATTAGCGCAACGTTTTGTGGAATTCCGAGCCGACGCAGGATACGAAAGGAACATGGGTATGCGCATCTCAAGTCTGACGGTGATGTTTGCGGTTTGCGGTTCGCTGCTGTTTGCCACACAGGATGGTGCTGCGGGACAACGGGTGGGGGGCGGCGCGGAGTACGACATCGTGACCGGGGATGGCGATGACGGCATCGGCGGTTACGCATTCTACGAAATTGATCTCGACGGTCCGATTGCGGCGCAGATTGAAGTGAGCTATGCCACCGGCGATTTTTCCGTGGATGCCGGTTCGGGAACCTATACGATTGTCGGCTTGGGCGGGGCACTGATTTTCCGTCATCAACTTGACAACTGGATGCCCTATTTTGGCGCCGGCGCAGCCAACAACTTCACTGATTTTGATGATGTTGATTACGATGACAAGCTGAGCATCTTCTGGATCGGCGGGGCGCGGACAGCGATTAACGACGCGGCAGCGCTGGATATCAGTCTGCGATACCGCGGTCTGCGGCCCGATTCCCACTCGCTGGACGAGATCGGCGAGATCGATATGGATGCATGGGTGATCCGGGCCGGGCTCGTGTTCGATCTCTAATCCCGGGCAGCTCGTCTGCCTGGCGTCAAGCGGTGATCTACGCCGGCGTGTCCGTCGGCCGGCGATTGCCCGGGTGGCCGTGAAGCATGTCAGGGCCGTTTTCAGCCCGTCGGCCGGCGTCATCCGGGCAAAAGCGGTCCGCGCTTGCCCCCCTGCTGGTGCTGTGTTTGGCCCTGGCCTTGCTGTTTGCACATCTTGGTCACTTCCCGCTGATGAAGCCGGACGAATTGCGCAATGCCGAGGTGGGGCGGGAAATGTTCATGTCCGGGGCGTGGCTCGTGCCGACCTATAACGGACTTGCTTACCTCGATAAACCCGCCTTTCATTTTAAATCCATGGCCCTCTGTTTTTCGCTCTTTGGTGTGAACGAAGCGGCCGCCCGCCTGCCTTCGGCGCTGTCTGGGCTGGCGATTCTCATCGCGCTTTTTCTCTTTGCGCGCCGGGCATACGGCGAGCGCCATGCGGTGCTGGCCGCGGCGATCGTGGTGACCCTGCCGCTGTTTGTCGCCTTCTCCCGGCTAGTCATCCTGGACATGATGTTTACGCTGTTTGTGTGTCTGGCCATCTTCGCCGGCTTTGTGGCGGAAGAGCATGCGGGGCGCAGGCGCAAGCTATGGCATCTGGCGGGGGTGGTTGCCGCCGCCCTGGCCACGCTGATCAAGGGGCCGATCGGGCTGGTGCTGTCTGGCTTGGTACTCGCCTTATTTTTTATTTGCGACAAGCGTCCGCGCGCCATCCTGCGCATGGCGGCGCCGCTGAACCTGATCGTGTTTGTGGCCCTGGTGCTTCCCTGGTTTCTGATGCTTTCCCAGCGCCATCCCGATTTTCCGTACTACGGCCTGGTGCGCGAGACCTTTGAGCGCTTTACGGACGGGGATGCGTTTCGCCGGCGCAAGCCGTTCTATTTCTATGCGCCGCTCATCGCCGGCACGTTCTTCGCCTGGAGTCTGCTCCTGCCGGAGTCAATTCTGATGGCGTGGCGCGCGCGGACCCGCTGGACACGCGCCGACCGCCTGTGCCTCGTGTGGGCCTGTGTGGTGGTGGTCTTTTTCTCGCTGCCCGAGTCCAAGCAACCGGGCTATATCCTCAACGTGACCGTGCCGGTCGGCCTGCTGCTGGCCCGCCTGTTCGTTTCCGGCATGGCGGGACGCGCGGCACCTGCCAGCGCCGCCATTCAACGGGGTGTGACGGGACTGGCTGTCGGCAGCGCAGTGCTGACTCTGGCATTGGGGGCGATCTGCCTGAGACCGGACGATGCCACAATCTGGCTGAATTGCTCACGGGAGCTACTCGACGTGATATTGCCGCACCTGGGACCCATGGCGATGGCGGGGATTTTCATGACCGGGTTCGCCATCTTTGCGCGTCAACGCCGCAGCAGCATGCTGGCCTTCGTCCTGTTCGCCGCCTTTTTTCCCTTGCTGGTAGGGGCCGGCTATCGCGGGCTGGAAACCTACGCCGGAGCGCGTTCCGAACGCAGTGTGGCGGCGCACGTGCCGCCGCTGCCGCCCGGCACGGAGTTGGTGAGCGTGCAGTGCCTCTCGCTCTCTTTGCCCTTCTATCTGCAACGACAGGTGACGGTGATCACCGAGGGCGGCAGGGAATTTTCCAGCAACTACATTCCGTATGGCCTGACGTTGCCGCGACCCTGGCCGACGCAGGTTGTGCCGCTGCGCAAGCGTGACGCCTGGTTGGCGAACCACGCGGGTTCCATGTTCGTGGTGGGCAACAGGCGCTCGCGCGGGGTGATCGAGGATCTGGCGGCGACGCATGGGGCCGCCGTGCATGATCTGACGCGCGGCTACGTTGGTGTGCTCGTGCATCGGCCAGAGGTGCCCTGACATGTGCGGAGTCTGTGGTGTTGTGGCGTTTGGGCGGACGCTGTCCGAAGCGGAGGCACGCACGCGCATCGATCCTATGCTTGCGGCGCTGTATCACCGGGGGCCGGAAGAGGCCGGACACCGGCTGGCCGGTGGGGCGGTGCTCGGCTGCACGCGCCTTGCCATTCGCGGTCTGACGAGCGGGACGCAGCCGCTGGTGGATCCGGAAAGCGGCGTGGTCGTGGTGTGCAACGGTGAGATCGACAATCACCGAGAGCTGCGCGCCTGGCTCAAAGGACGCGGACGCACCGTTGATCAAGCCGCGGACGTGGCCGTCCTCCCCGGCCTCTATCTGGAACTGGGCGAGGATTTTGTGTCCCGTCTGTCGGGCATGTTTGGTCTCGCGGTCTGGGATCCCCGGACGCAGCGCTTGCTTCTGGCGCGTGATCGTGCCGGAGAGCGCTCCCTGTTTTTCACCGTCCGGAATGGCGGGGTGGTGGTGGCGAGCGAGCTGGCGGCCATTGCCGCGGAGGGTTCGACGCCGCTGGAGCCGGACATGGCCGGGCTGCGGCAGTATTTGCAGTACGGCATATTTCGATCACCGGCAACGCCCTTGCGCGGCGTGGAGCGCTTGGGCCCGGCCGAGCTGGTCAGCATCACCGCGGAGGGTGTTCAGCGCCGGCGCTACTGGCAGTGGTCGCCCGCCCGCACGGCAAAGGCGGTCCCCAGCGCGGAGGATTTCGATGCGGTCTTTCGCGGCGCGGTGGGCCGTCAGATTGATGTGGATGTGGACTACGGCATCTTCCTCAGCGGCGGCCTGGATTCATCACTGGTGCTGAGCGTCGCGCAGCAGGTGCGGCATCGGTCGCGGATGAAGGCCTATACATTGCGATTCGATGAAGCCTCCTTCGACGAGAGCGAGTACGCGCGT
>JAQCIA010000034.1 GCA_027620105.1 Verrucomicrobiota bacterium
GGATGCCAAGAAGGCCGAAACACGTTAGGGAGCATCCCGCGTTGTCGAAACAGAGGATTCGACGAACATCGGGAGTTCGAATCCGTCTGAATCCATGATGAGCCGATCGCCTTCCAAATCGGGCCGGTCAATCATCCGCTCCAGTGCCATCCTGTAGACTTTGCCCGTCTCCGTCGCGAGCGGTTGCACCTGCTTCTTGTCCACGATGACCCAATGCGCCACCAGGAATGAATCTCCTTCCTTCATTGAGTCCAACGGCTCCACAACTTCGTAGGTGTAGACGCCCAGCGCTCGTTTGTATGGAGCGATCGATTCAGGGTCAGGCGTTTCCGTCTTTGCAGTGAGTCTGCCGAGGGCATCAAAACGCATCACCTGTTGCTTGGCGTTCTGCGCGCGGTCCTCCTGCCCGGCCGCAGGCCTTTCAAGAGCCGCTTTTTCGCCACCCTCCACCCATGCGTCAGGGTAGAAATCCGCTTTCCCGTTGGAGGTGATCTTCACCCACCGTTCGATGCCGCCCATATCAGCGCTGAACCTGCCGAGGTATATTTCAACGTCGGGCCCGGCGCCCCTGATTCTGTTCGATCCACTGCCCAGCTTGTACGGCCCGGTCATCATCATGAATCTTATATGATTGCTCCATCGCGGATGATAGACTTCATGACCGTCAATACCGTCAGCCCGGTTGATGCCGACCTTCCAGGATTTCACGGCATCCGGTTGGTGTATGATCACGTTTCGATGCGCGCCGTCGAAAACCCATGCCATATAGCTGTTGTCCGGCGACATCGACGTCCAGCAGCCCGTTCCGAACTGTTTCCATTCCTTGTCAGGCAGGACCGCCACGCCGCTCCGCGGCCACGGAAATAGCCCGCAAGCCCTTTTACCGTCGAGGGACAACTGGAAAGAGTCTCGGCTGGCCGGCGCCTTGCTCCAGACTTGCTGGCTGTCTGACGGTTTGTCTATCAGGAAACGGCGTACCTCGCTGAAAGACTCACCCTTGTCGTCCAACTCCCCGGTTCCGGCATATATCCACTCTGCCCCGGTCTCCGGGTCGCTCCACACGTCCAGAGCGAAACCGTCGGCAATCGCCTTCATCTGCGAGCCGTCCCAGTTCACGACGCAGATCTTGCCTGTCTTGCGATTGGAAAATACCACGCGGTCGCCGCGCGGCGTGATGAGCGGCTTGGCACAGCTTCCGGGCTCGGGAACTATTGTGCGCTCCCCGTTGCCATCGTCGGAATCGAACCCGCACAGGATGAGCCTGTCGCCCTGCGCGAAGGTATCGCGATTCTCCTGGTCCTGCACCCACGCGATCCGGGTGCGCGCGCCGGTCAGATCGCGAACCTGCCGCGACGTGTCACCTTCTGATCCAGAAGAGAAAGCCGGCGCAGTCAGCCCCAAAACAATGAAACTTATCAGGCCATAGCCAATTCCGCCTGGGGCGTTCCATATCTTACTTCCTGACGGATTCGTTCTGAGCTGAGGTTGCTTCTGTGCAATGCGTGCGACATGTTCGGCAATGTGTTTCGTAAACGCCTCAAACTCCATTTTCATGGTCGGATCCCCAATGCTTCCTCATGTTTGGGGTATAACCGAAAATTGTGGATGCGGAAAGCTCGAGCGTATCCTTCTGATGAACAAGATCAGAACCCCGGCGGCAAGCCAGGAGCAGGGATATATTTTGGCCCGGCTGTAATTGGTCTTCGCATGGGTAGAGCCGCGCCATCTGGCGCGCCCTTTTGTTCTTGGCCGGGTCCCTGGCCAACTGTGCAGGGTCGCTTGACGCGGGTGACCGTAGAATGCCCGAGCCAGCGTAGGCTTGCGTCCGAGCATCACTTGGGGACGCCAGCGTTCGGCCTCCAGAGGAATATCCTCAGCAATCTCAGATCTCGCCAGCCTTCTGCCTCGCCCATGCCAAGAGGGTCGTGCGAGCCACCCCAGCGGCCCGTCCTGCCGCCTGGCTGCCTCGCCGTGCCGCGTTTCCGCCCGCACCCCTTGTCTTCCGCCCTGCCGGCTTCCCCGGTGCGTCATGGAGCAGTGTCTGTGGCGTGTGCGTGAACAATGTCACCTTCGAGCCAGTCCGCCCAGAGGCGATTCAGACCGGGTTTCCGCCACCCCCGTCGGCTCGTGTGTGTGTTTGTGTGCGTAACCGTCACCCGGTTTTGCCTCCCGTCTTCCGCGGTTGCAGGAATCAGTGCGTAAGGGTGGGTGGCACTGGATTCTGAAATAATCCTAGCAATAAGTGGGTTATTATCGCTGGGAAACTGGTGGGCGATACAGGACTCGAACCTGTGACCCCTTCCATGTCAAGGAAGTGCTCTAGCCAACTGAGCTAATCGCCCATAAGAACCCATGTGAATTTACGCAACTCTGCACCGGCTCGCAACATTCTTCGTCAGAACGGCAGCTGATAGCGCGGATCCAGCGTGAAGGCGTTCGGAATGTGGCGGATCACCGGTGACTCAGCTTCCACCGTGCCGATCACTTCCACCACATCAAACCGAAAATGCAACCCGCGAAAGCGCAACTTTTTCAGGTAGTGCACAGCCGCACGGGATAGCACTGCGCGTTTGTGTCGATCCACAGAAGCCATCGGCCTGCCAAAGGTTTCCGCGCGGCGCGTCTTCACCTCCACAAACACAAGCACCTCGCCATCGCGAGCCACGAGATCCAGTTCCTCGCGCGGCCCAAAGCGTACCCGGCGCCCCAAGATCTTCATCCCCTGCCCGCGCAGAAAGCGCTCAGCATGTCCCTCGCCCCATTCACCCGTTTCGAGATGTTTTGCCATGCGTTCCCGGCCCATCTCAACTGTCTTCTGCCACGTCCTCGCCCGCCGCCCACCGGTCGCCCCGGCGTCGATGCAGATCCTCGGCCTCACGTACCGGACGAAACGAGCGCCGATGAATCAAGCAGGGGCCATGCTCCAGCAAGGCCTGGATGTGGGCCGCGGTGCCGTACCCTTTGTGCTGGGCAAAGCCGTATTGGGGATAGCGCCGGTCTTCCTCACTCATTAGGCGGTCGCGCAGCACCTTGGCCACCACACTTGCCGCCGCGATGGAGAGACTCTTGCCGTCTCCCCCGACAATTGCGGTGGCGTTGCAAGGCAGGCCCGTGACGGGACGTCCGTCGATCAGCGCATGTTCCGGCCGGGTGTTCAGAGAAGCCAATGCGCGGGCCATCGCCAGATGCGTGGCGCGCAGGATATTGATGTCGTCAATCTCGGTATGATCGGCGAAGCCCACCCCGATCATGACCCCTTCGGCCGCGTTGAGCAATGTGGCGTAGTGCTCGCGCTGCGCGGGGGACAACTGCTTTGAATCGGTGAGCCCCGCCAGAGATCCGGCGAACAGCGTTTCGGCCGCATCCGGGTCTAGCATGACCGCCGCAGCAACCACAGGCCCCGCCAAGGGGCCCCGCCCCACTTCGTCGACCCCAGCCAGCAGCCGGCAGCCACCCGCCCACAATTGGCGTTCACTTAGCAGCATGCCGCCTCGTGCGCGCGAATCACCGCAGGATCAGGACTTTTTCGTGGTTTCTTTGCTGCCGCGCAGGCGCGCTTTCTTGCCAACCCGGTCGCGCAGGTAATAGAGCTTCGCCCGCCGAACGCTCGCCTTGGATTCGACTTGAATCTTTTCGACAAAGGGCGAATGCAGCGGAAACACACGCTCAACACCCACGCCGTGGGAGATACGCCGAACCGTGAAGGACTTGTTGGAGCTCCGACCGCCGCGAGCAATGACGGTGCCGGTAAATATCTGCACACGTTCCTTTTCACCTTCGCGGATGCGCACGTGCACATTCACCGTGTCGCCCACGTTGAATGTGGTGACGCTTTCCTTCAATCCCGCCTTTTCAATCTCGTCAATGACTTTGGATATCATGTTCCCGCTCCTCCAACCTTCCCTCGCCACATCCTTACGACTCCAGCAGATCCGGGCGCCGTTCCCGAGTCCGCTGCTCCGACTGCAACTTGCGCCACCGGGCAATCTCCTGATGATTGCCGGAAAGCAGCACATCGGGCACTTTCATGCCGCGAAATTCCGCCGGCCGCGTATACTGCGGAAACTCCAGCAGCCCATTCGCAAACGAATCCTGCTCCGTTGCCCCTTCCGCACCCACCACACCGGGCAACAACCGCACGACCGCATCGATTACCACCGCCGCCGCCACCACCCCGTTCGTCAGCACATAGTCGCCGATCGAAATCTCGTCGGTCACCAGCGACGTACGCACGCGCTCATCAACACCTTCGTAGTGACCGCACACGAACACCAAGTGTCCGGGCACCGCCAGCTCCGCCGCCACCGCATGCGTCAGACGCCGCCCCTGCGGCGTCATCAGAATCACCCGCGATTCCGCCTGCCGCACACTGCCAACCGCATCGAACAGCGGCTCCGGTAGCATCACCATGCCCGGACCACCGCCAAAGGGCCGATCATCCGTCCGCTGATGCACGTCCTGCGCAAAATCCCGTAGATTGTGCGTCCGAAACTTGACCACACCCCTCTGTGTGGCGCGCTTCAACATACTTTCCCCGAGAAAGCCGCTCAGCATTCCGGGGAAAATCGTGATGACGTCGATCGCCAGCACGGGAACCGCCCTCTGGGCCTACGCAGCCTTGCGGCGCGCCTTACGCAGCAGATTGCGCACAGTGTCAGACGCTTGCGCGCCGACCGATTCCCAGTACTCGATACGATCCATTTTGAAGGAGAAGTTTGTGCCTTCCCGCTTCGGATCGTACCAACCCAAGATCTCCAGAAAGCGCCCGTCCCGCGGGAAACGGCTGTCCGTTGCCACCACACGGTAGTGCACTTCGTTCTTTCCGCCTGTCCGTCTCATCCGAATGCTGACTGCCATCCCACTCTCTTCCGCCGCACTGGCGCACCGGCTGCCTGCCGACACGACCGCGGCTCGCTTGCGATTTTTCGGGCCGACACATCCCCAAGAACGCACGGGCCCACTACAGAAACGGAGTACAATGCCATGACGAAATACGGCTGGCAAGCACCGAACGTCAGGCGCAACAGCCGCCAGACGCACGTGTTTTCCTGCCCAATCCACCGCTTTGCCGGGGACCCGGCGCCCCCACCCTACTTTTGCACGGATTTCCGAGACTCGCGCACCGTGAACTTCAGTTGGGCGTTGCTCAGGCTCACGTCGATCGTGCTGGCGTTCCCCAATTTTCCCCGCAGCAGTTCCTCGGCGATCGGATCCTCCAGAAACCGTTCGACCGCACGACGCAGGGGGCGCGCCCCGAAGGCCACATCGAATCCCTTCTCGATCAGATAGTCCCGGGCACCCTTCGTCAAACGCAGGATCTTGCCGCGCCCCTGCAACCGGTCCCGCACCTTGCGCAATTCCAAATCCAGAATCTGCCCCACATCTTCCTTCGTCAACTGATGGAAGACGATGAGATCGTCGAAGCGGTTCAACAACTCGGGCTTGAACACGCGCTTCGCCTCATCAATCAACTGCGCGCGGAGCTGTTCGTGATTGGCACTGTTCGACTGGTTTGCGAATCCCAGGCCCGCCGACTTCTTCGACGAGTCGTACCCAAGGTTGGAAGTCAGGATCACGATCGTGTTGCGAAAATCCACCTGACGTCCGAAACTGTCGGTCAGTTTGCCTTCTTCCAGAATCTGCAGAAGCATGTGCATCACATCCGGGTGCGCCTTCTCGACTTCGTCGAACAGCACCACCGAGTAGGGCCGTCGCCGCACTTTTTCCGTGAGCTGGCCGCCTTCTTCATGCCCCACGTATCCCGGCGGCGACCCCACCAGCCGCGACACCGTAAACTTCTCCATAAACTCAGACATATCGATCTGAATCAGCGCCTCGGGATCATCGAACATGAATTCCGCCAGCGCTTTGGCCAGCAGCGTCTTGCCAACGCCCGTCGGCCCCAGAAAAATAAAGGAACCAATCGGACGTCGTGGATCCTTGAGGTCCGCCCGTGACCGGCGCAAGGCCTTGGATATGGCTTCCACCGCCAGCCGCTGTCCAACAACCGACTTGGAAAGCACCTGCTCCATATCCAGCAACCGCGCCAGTTCCGCCCCTTCCATCTTCTTCAAGGGCACGCCACTGGATTTCGACACCACGGCCGCCACATCTTCCTCGGTCACACTGCGTACATCCGCCGCGTTACGCTCCCGCCACTGCTTGACGGTTTCTTCGAGCTTCTCGCGCTCCTTTTTCTCCTGATCGCGCAATTCCGCGGCCGTTTCAAAATGCTGCGCCTTGATCGCGGCTTCCTTACGCTTGCGGATTTCCTCGATGGCCGCCTCTTTTTCGCGCAGGTCCGGCGACCGTGTGGTGGACAGAATGTTGACGCGCGCGCCAGCCTCGTCAATGGCATCGATGGCCTTGTCCGGCAGAAACCGGCCCGGCTGATAGCGCGCCGTCAGGCGCACGGCCGCGTCCAGCGCTTCATCCGTGTATTTCGCCCGGTGATGCTTCTCATAACGCTCGCGAATGCCCTTGAGAATCTCGATGGTCTCTTCAATCGAAGGCTCGTTCACACGGACCGACTGGAAGCGCCGTTCCAGCGCCGCATCCTTCTCGATGAACTTGCGAAACTCGTTGAGCGTCGTGGCGCCGATGCATTGCAATTCGCCGCGGGCGAGGGCCGGTTTAATGATGTTCGAGGCGTCCATCGCGCCCTCCGCCGATCCGGCCCCCACGATGGTGTGCAATTCGTCAATGAACAGCACGATGTTGCGCGCCGTCCTGATTTCGTCCATCACGGCCTTAATCCGCTCCTCGAACTGGCCGCGGTACTTCGTGCCCGCGATCATCAGCGCCAGGTCCAGGGTGATCACCTTTTTATCGCGCATGATTTCCGGCACATCGCCGGCGATGATGGCGCGCGCGAGCCCTTCCACCACGGCCGTCTTGCCCACGCCCGCCTCGCCCAACAGCACCGGGTTGTTCTTGTTGCGGCGGCAGAGAATTTGGATGACCCGCTCGATTTCCTCTTTGCGCCCGATCACGGGATCCAGTTCATCGCGCCTTGCCAGTTCCGTCAAATCGCGCCCGAACGTATTCAACGCCGGGGTCTTGGTCTTCGCGGGTTCCTCTTTGCGCGCCTCCGCCGATGCCGGCGCCGCCTGCTGTTCTTCGGGCTCGTCCTCCCCCGACTCAAATTCCGGATCCAATTCGCGCATCACTTCAATGCGCGCGTTCTCGAGATCCACCCCCAGATTGCGCAGCACCTGCGCCGCGACGCCCTCACCCTCGTGCAGCAAGCCCAGTAAAATATGCTCGGTGCCAACATAGGTGTGATTCAGCGATTGCGCCTCGGCCATGGCTAGTTGCAGCACTTTTTTCGAGCGTGGCGTGAAGGGGATGTTGCCCACCGTCTTGGTCTCCGGCCCTTGCCCCACGGCGCGCTCCACTTCCATGCGCACCTTTTCCAGCGAGACGCCCATGCGCTCGAGCACATTCACCGCCACGCCTTCGCCCAACGCAATCAGCCCCAGCAACAAGTGCTCCGTGCCCACGTACGGGTGATTGAACGTGTCGGCTTCCTTCTGTGCCAGCTTGACCACCCGCTGTGCGCGCGGTGTGAAATTGTGAAACCCGTTCATACCTTCCATAGCCATCACATCGGGCCGGTCGCCCGCTCCTTGTAAATGCCACCCGAACTAGCCCACGATGCTGGTGCCCTTCAGGCGGCTCTGCACAATCTGCGCCCGGAGCACATCGCGCTCTTCGGGATTCAGAATCTTGCGGGCCATCTTCTGCAGATGCCCCGGCTGGGTCAGCAACATGATCTCATTCAGCCGCTCAATTTTCAAGTTCGCAACGAGGCCCATCTCCACCCCGAGCCGCAGGTCGGAAAGCAGGTCCAGCGCCTCCTGCGACCCCAAAATCCGACAGTGCAGCAGCAGGCCGCGCGCCCGCGACACCGCGTCCGCCAGCCGCGTGGCGCCACGTTCCGCCAGCCGCGCCCGGGCGTTCTGCTCGTGCTGAATCAAATCCTCAATGATCATCATGAGCCCGCCCAGGATCTCATCCTCGGATTCTCCGAGGGTATGCTGATTCGAGACCTGGTACATGCTGCCATGCGCCTCCGTGCCCTCGCCGAGCAACCCGCGCACTGCCAATCCCATTTTCTCCAGGCCGTTCACCACCGGCTCCACTTCACCCACCATGCGCAGGCCCCCCAGATGCAGCATGGCGCTGGCCCGCATTCCCGTCCCCACATTGCTGGGGCAGGCAGTCAGATATCCCTTGCCGTCCGCGAACGCATACTCAACCCGCTCTTCGATCTCCGTATCCACCGCATTCAATTCCTTGAGCATGGCCGGCAGATTAAGCCCGGGTGACATGGCCTGCAGACGCAGATGGTCTTCCTCGTTGATCATCACGGATATCCGTTCCTCCGCGCCAACGGCCACCGCGCTCCCGCGGCCGCGCTCACACAGTTCGTGACTGATCAAATGCCGCTCACGCAGCACATCCTTGTCAATCGTGTCGAGCGTGGCCATATCGAATACACTTGGCGCCGAGACGGTGCGCAAGTCGCTCAGGATCCCCTGCAGTCGCCCGCACAACCGCACGCGCTCATCCTCGCCGGCCCATCCGGGAAATGCCACATTGGCCACATTGCGCGCCAGGCGCACACGGCTGCTGATGACCACGCCCGTCGACTTGCGCGTCGACAGCCATGACCCCGGCCCCTTCAACAGTTCATCGATGACCATACGCATGTCGTTGCACCCATTCGGCCCCGCCGCGGGGCCCGCGATCACAACCCGGTCTCCGCGTCGTTGGCTTTCGCCTCCCGCGCCGCGATTCCGCCACCGGCCCGCACCAGCCGCCGCAATTGCCCCCGCAGACGGGCGATGGCCTCACCGTCGTGCGCCGGATCGGCATCGGCGATCGCGCGTTCCAACGAACACACATAGCCCGCCATGCGCCGTTTCGGCACCTTGCCGACATGCCGCACTCCGCGGTGCATCGTGCTGATCAGACCATCAATTTCCGTGCGAAACGTGTCGTAGCAGGACTGGCACCCCAGCAGCGATGTCTTCTGAAAGTCCGCCTGGTGCATGTGGCAACTGCCGCAGGCCTGGTCGTCTTTCGGTGCGGCGGCAGGGACCATCGCGCCCATCAGCATGTCCGTCAGGAGCGGAATGGGCAGTTGCGCATCCAGTCCGTGTTGGGCGGCGCACGCTTGGCACACGTGCATATCCTGCTGCTCGCCATTCACCACATGCTTCAGCGCCAGCGTCGCGGGCTGTTTGCGGCACACACTACATTGCATCGAGGCAACGATCTCCTTGTATGAGGACTAAAGTGGAATTCTAGCAGACCCCCCATGCACGGCAAACAGATTTGGTTGCACGTTTCGTACGGCCGTGCGCCGTGGCCGCCCCGCGCCAGGCAGCGGATGGCCCGGCATAATTGAAGTTGGTGGCGGCGGGCAGAATTGAACTGCCGACCTTGGGCTTATGAGTCCCCTGCTCTACCGACTGAGCTACGCCGCCACATTGCGCCTGCGGCCGGAACGGCCACGCACGAGTCGAAAACAGTAGAAGAAACGAGGGGCTCCACGCAAGGCGCGAATTCGGCCCCTTCCTCCACCCTTGCCCCTTGTCATTTCCCCTCAAAAGCATGACATTGCCCCCCGATGACAACCGACCTCTATCCCCTGCTGTTTAACCCGATTTACAAGAACTACATCTGGGGCGGTGAAAGAATCCGCACCAAGTACGCTCGCCAGCACTCGCTCAACACCTGCGCGGAATCCTGGGAGCTGTCCGACCGCCCCGAAGGCCTGAGCATTATCAGCAACGGCCACCTCGTCGGCGTATCACTCAGTGAAATTGTCCGACTGCGGCGCAAGGATGTCCTTGGACCGGCTTTTCCGGTTGGCCCCTTTCCCCTGCTGATCAAGATCCTTGATGCCCGCGCGCGGCTGAGCGTGCAGGTGCATCCGGATAATGCCACCGCCGCTCGCTTCGGCGGCGAACCCAAAACCGAAATGTGGGTGGTGCTTGATGCCGAACCGGGCTCACGCCTCTATGCCGGTCTGCGCCCGGGAGCGTCACGCGAAACCATGCAGGAAGCCGTTGCCGCAGGCACCGTGGAGCAACTGCTTCAGGTAATTCCCGTCTCCGCCGGCAACGCCGTATACATTCCCGGCGGCCGCGTCCATGCCATTGGCGAAGGCTGTCTGATTTTTGAAGTCCAGCAGAACTCGAACACCACCTATCGCCTCTTCGACTGGAACCGCGTTGACCACGACGGCAAGGCCCGCGACCTGCACATCGACAAGGCCTGCCAGGTCATTCGCTGGGATGATCAAGCCGACCCGCGGGCCTTTCCATCGCCCCTCGAAACCACGCCTGCTTTCACATCCGAACGCCTCGTGGCCTCGCCTTTCTTTCGCGTGGACCGCCTGAACCTGCTGGCCCACACCGCCCTCACCCCCTACCACGACGGTTGCAACATTCTCTTCGTCGTCTCCGGCAACGTACGCATTTCCGCCGGCGCTCAATCCATCGTCGCCAAACCCGGCACCACCTGTCTGCTGCCCGCCGCGTGCAACGGCGGATTCGTCGAACCCATCGGCGGCCCCGCCCAACTCCTGCGCACCCTGCCCGGCTGAAGTCGCGCACGTGGCGGTCGGGCCCCAACCGATCTGCGCAAACGCCCCTGGATCATGGTCGTGCCGTCTTTTGAGTTGTTATCAACTTGGAGAAATTCCTCCGCCCGTGACACACCCCACGCGTGTTGGTAGAGTCCCGCAATCTTCAACAGGAGCAGCCATAACGACCTCGATCAAACATTCTCTCGCGGACCTCACCAACTACCAACCGCAGCACAATAACTTTGTCGGCATCGACTCCGACGGTTGTGTCTTTGACACCATGGAGGTCAAGCAGAAGCAATGCTTTCACGGCTTGATTGTGTCGCATTGGCAACTCGAAGCCGTCGAAAAGCCTGTCCGCCAAGCCGCGGAATTCGTGAACCTCTACTCCCAGTGGCGGGGCCTGAATCGCTTTGTCGCACTGATGAAAGTGTTTGAACTCCTGCCCAACCATCCGGCGATCAGGCAAAGCGGGGTCCCCATGCCGCGCCTGGAATCCCTGCACCGCTACAACGACGCCGGCGGCAAACTCACCGACGCCAGCATGCAGGCGTATGCGCGCAACCACGCCGACGCGGAACTGCAGTCGCTGCTGACATGGA
>JAQCIA010000035.1 GCA_027620105.1 Verrucomicrobiota bacterium
CGCGGCGGCGGCGGACGGACGCTCAAACCAGAAGCCGATCAGTAGATACGACGCCAAGCCGACCAGTTCCCAGAAGATGTAGATCTGGATGAAGTTCGTGGCGAGGACGATCCCCAGCATCGAAAAGGTGAACAGCGACAGCCCCGCGAAATAGCGGCTGAAGCCGCTATCGCGCCGCATGTACGCCAGCGAGTAAATGTGAATCGCCGCGCCCACGCCGGTCACCACCAGCAACATCAGGGCGCTGAGGCGATCCAGCGCGAAGGCCCAGTCGACCGAGAGGCCCGGCAGGCGCAACCAGGGCAACGGCGGGATCGCCGGAACATTGCCGGCGCGAATGTCCTGGAACAGCACGAGCGAAACGCCAAAAGCGAACAGGATGGCGCCGATCGAAAGGGCGGCGCTTAAGAACCGCGAGCGGCGCGCGCCAGCGGTAATCAAAGCGGCGGCCGCCAACGGCGCCAGCAACAAACTCCAGATCCATCCCGAATGCATGCCCTATCCTCGCAAGACCCGCACGTCGTCCGTGCCCACGGACTGAATTTTTCGATACAGCGCCACCAGAATAGCCAGACCCACGGCGACTTCAGCGGCCGCAATCGCAATGATGAACACGACCAGCACCTGGCCTTCGATCCGCCCGGAGAAGGAGGAAAAGGCCACGAGTGCAAGGTTGGCGGCATTGAGGTTCATTTCGAGCCCCATGTAGACCATCAGCGTGTTCCGCCGCAGGACGATGCACAGGATGCCCAGCGAAAAAAGGATGATGCTGACCCAGAGGTAGTGGTTGAGCGTGATCATGGCGCGTCCCTCCGCCCCAGCACCACCACACCGATGGCCGCCACCATCAAGATCAGGCCGGTCACTTCGAGCGGCAGGAGATAGGTGGTGAACAGCGGCCGCACAATTTCAATCAGCGTGCCGGTCAGCGGCTGCGCATCGACGGTGATGTGCCAGGGTGCGGTGCGCAGAATGTGCGCGACTTGGACCAATAGTGCCGCCACCAGCAAGGGGCCACCAATGATCGCCGCATTCTTGAACCACCAGCGCCGGATGATTTTGGGATCGAGCAGCATGATCACAAACAGAAACAGCACCATCACCGCGCCGGCATAGACGAGAATCTGAACGACACCGAGAAAGAACGCGTGCAGCAGCATGTACAGACCGGCGAGAAAGAAGAACCCCAGGATCAGGAACATCGCGCTCGAGACTGTGCTGGGGCTGAAAACCACCAACAAGGCGCACGCAATCAGCGCAATACTGCAAATCCAAAAAAGTGTTTCCTGTCCCCACATGGCCATGTCCTACTTGTTCTTCCACTTCCAGATGCGGTCCGCATGGGTCCCGCCAAGCTCCAGCAACTTCTGCTTATTGCTGCGGGTGTAGCCCGTCACCGCGAAATCTTTGCGTAGGAAAATGGCTTCCTCCGGGCAGGCTTCCTCGCACAGGCCACAATAAATACAGCGCAGCATGTCGATTTCGAAGACCTCGGGCTCCTTCTCGACATTCCCATCGGGACGCACCGCATCGCGGCTTGCCGGCAGGATGCGGATGGCTTTCGGCGGGCAAACAAACTCGCACAGCTGGCAGGCGACACATTTCACGCGTCCGTCTGGGTCGCGGACCAGCGTCGGCACGCCACGGTACTCCGACCCATGCAGTTTGGGCTTCACCTCAGGATACTCGACCGTGATCTTCTTGCGGGGAATATGGCGCAGCGTCTGCCACAGGCCGCGAATGATCTGCGGAATGTAGAAACGCTCCGCGAACGTCAGCTTTGGACGGTCCATCGTTTTCATTGCGCCCTCCACGCCATGATGAAGGCCGTCACGATGATATTTGCCAGCGACAGCGGGAAGAAGGCCTTCCAGCCGAGGTGCATGAGCTGATCATAACGAAAGCGCGGCAGCGTCCAACGCACCCAGATGTAGACAAACAGCACGGCAAACACCTTTAGCAGGAACACGCCAATGTGCAGCAACCCAACGGCCACGCTGGTGGCGGGCGCGTTGAACGGCGCGAAAGGCAGCGACCAGCCCCCGAAGAACATCGTCACCAGCAGCGCGGACGCCACGACCATGTTGGAATATTCGGCGAGGAAGAAGAGCGCGAACTTCATGCCGCTGTATTCCGTGTGGTAGCCGCTCACAAGCTCCTGTTCCGCTTCCGGCAAATCAAAGGGCAACCGGTTGGTCTCGGCAAAGGCGCTGACCAGAAAAATGAAGCAGGCCAGCGGCTGCTGCCAGACGAGCCAGCCATGCAGCGTCTGGTATTCCACGATACCACCGAGCCGCAGCCCCCCGGCCTGCATGAACACCGGCACCACGCTCATGGCCAACGTGACTTCGTAGGAAATCAGCTGCGCGCTCGAGCGAATCCCACCGAGGAACGGATACTTTGAGTTGCTGGCCCATCCGCCGAGCACAATGCCATAGACGCCGAGCGAGCCAACCGCGAAGGCCAGGAGGATGCCCGCGTCCACGTCGGCAATCACGCACTGCATGGACCCGAGCGTGCTACCCCACGGAATCACGGATAGCCCGACGATGGAAGGAATCAGGACCAGAATGGGTGCCAGTATGTAGTAAACCCGCCGCACATGATGCGGGACCACGTCTTCTTTGAAGAGCAGCTTGAGCATGTCGGCAATCGGCTGCCCCAAACCGCCGAAGCCGACGCGATTCGGACCCAGGCGGTCCTGCATCCAGGCACAGATGCGTCGCTCGGCCAGCACCGTATAGGTCACGATGCCCAGCACCACGCCCACCACCGACACCATCTTCAGCACGGTCACGATCAGGGAAGATTCCACGCGACGGCCTCCTCCCCCGGTCGTTCCGCCAGCTTCAAATCGAGGCCCTGGTCGCCAATGCTCGCGTAGGTGACGCCCTGCAGCGGCGGCAACGTGCGAACCATGTCCTGAAAGACCGCATCAAAATCCGCATACTCGCCGGCACCCAGCGCCTGCAACAACGTCCCCAGGGTGCGCCACTCGGGGTGAATATCGCCCGCCAGCCGCACGCCCGGCTTCAGGCGCTGCATGCGCCCCTTGCCATTGATGAACGTGCCTTGCTTTTCGATAAAGGTCATACCCGGAATCACCACGTGGGCCAGTTTCGTGACCGCATTGGGCAACACATCAATCACGCCCAGAAAATCCAGCTTGGCCAGGATTGCTTCCGGAATGCCGTGCTTGGCTATATTTTCGCCAAACACCAGGAGCGCGCGCACCTCGCCCCGCGCGATGGCCGCACAAATTTCCGGAATCGTCGACTCGGGCAGTCCGTGCCCCACCCCCGTGATGTAGGCGCCGAGCGTATTGGGATTGCGGTCCGCGCTGACCAGGAATCCGTCGGCCTTCCCCGCGCGAGATACGGTCTCCATGCGATCCGTCCGCAGCACATCCTTGCCCAGGCGCCGCAGCAGGAACAGTTCCTCCGTTGTGGCACGCGCCGAACCGATGATCGCCGTCCCCTGCCCGGCATGCTGCGCATTGCGTAACGCGCTGGCCATGGCCGCCACGGCTTCGCTCCAGGCCACGGGGGTGGCGTCGGTCGCATTGGCCGCACGCACAGTCGCGGTCGTCAGTCGGGCGGAATCATTGACGAAGCGATAGTTCAAGCGTCCCTGATCGCACATCCAGGACTGATTCACGTCGGCGTTGTCGCGCGGCTGCTGCCGATAGACCACATTCTCCCGGGATGACACCAGGGTGTTACAACCCGTCGCGCAATGCGGGCAGATGCTGCGCGTTTCCTTCAGGAACCACACCCGCTGACGGAAACGGAAATCGTTCGACGTCAGGGCGCCAACCGGACAGATGTCAACGATGTTCAGATCGTAGTTGGTGTTCGGCTCATGCCCCGGGAAAGCCGTCAACACGGAACGCCCACCGCGTTCGACAAACCCCAGGCAATCCTGCTTGGCGACCTCTTTCATGAAACGGACGCAGCGCGAACACGCAATGCAGCGTTCGTTGTCCAAAGTGATCTTGGGGCCCAGCGGCACACGCTTGGGCTTGTGCTCTTTGATCTCGACGAAGCGACTGGCGGCGCGGCCGTAATCCACGGCGAATTCCTGGAGACGACATTCGCCGGCCTGGTCACAGATCGGGCAGTCCAGCGGGTGGTTGATCAGCAGGAACTCCATCACGCCTTCGCGCGCCTTGCGCACCCGCGGCGTCACCGTGTTCACCACCATGCCTTCGCTCACGGCCTGGTTGCAACCGATCACCAGTTTTGGCGCAAAGGCGATGACCGGCTTGCCGTCCGGCCCCACCTCGGGCTTGCGATCCGGTCCCAGCTTGGGCATGCCGATTTCGACGAGACACATGCGGCAATTGCCGGCCACGGTCAGCCGCTGGTGATAGCAATAGTGCGGCACTTCAACGCCACACTGCTTCGCGGCGTCAATCACGTTGCTCCCGCGCGGCACGCTGACCTCGCGACCGTCCAGAGTGAAATTCACCATCTCAGGCATGTGGGGCCTCCGGTCCGGGAGCGGGGGCTGCCGACGGTTGCGCCGCACGATCAAAGTCCGCGCGGTACTTTTTCACAAAGGCCTTCACGGGCCAGGCCGCGGCCTCGCCCAACGGACAGATGGTGGTCCCGTCAATATTGTCGGCCACATCATAGAGCGTGTCCACGTCCTGCGCCCGGCCTTTGCCGTGCTCAATGCGGTGCAGGATTTTCTCCATCCAGCCCGTGCCTTCCCGGCAGGGCGTGCACTGGCCACAGGATTCGTGCGCATAAAACTGGGCAATGTTGCGCGTGAGGCTGACCACGCTGCTGGAGTCATCCAGCACGATAATCCCGCCAGAGCCGGCCATGGTCCCCGCCTTGCGCAGCGAGTCGAAATCCAGCGGCACATCAATTTGGTCGGCGGTGAGCACGGGCATGGATGTCCCACCGGGAATCACGCCACGCAATGTGCGCCCTTCCGGCACGCCGCCGCACACGTCGTCAATCAATTCGCGCAACGTGAGCTTGCCCATTTCAAATTCGAAGCAGCCTGGCCGGCGCACGGCACCACTCACGCACAAGAGGCGCGTGCCCATCGACCCGGCCACGCCCAGCCCCTTGAACCAGGCACTCCCGCGATTCATGATGTGCGGAATGTTGGACAGGGTCTCGACGTTGTTCACCACCGTCGGGCAATTGAACAGCCCCACCACCGCAGGGAACGGCGGCTTGATCCGTGGATAGGCGCGTTTGCCTTCGAGCGATTCGATCAGGCCCGTCTCCTCGCCACAGATATACGTGCCGCCGCCGCGGTGGAGGAAAATTTCGCATCCGACGCCGGTGCCCAGGATGTCCGGGCCCATGAGTCCCGCCGCGCGAGCCTCATCCATGGCGCGCTGGAGAATCTGCCAGCCGTGCGTGAACTCGCCGCGAATGTAGATATACGCCGTCCGTGCGCCCACGGCATGGCAGGAAATCAGCATGCCTTCGAGCAATTGATGCGGATCGTGCTGAATCAGCTGGCGATCCTTGAACGTCCCCGGTTCGCTCTCATCCGCATTGCAGACGAGATAGATGGGCTTGCCGGATTTCTGATCCAAAAATTTCCACTTCTGGCCGCAGGGGAAACCCGCGCCGCCGCGCCCGCGCAACTGGCTGGCCATCACTTCTTCCACCACGTCCGCCGGCTTCATGGCGAGCGCCTTCGGCAGTGCCGTGTAACCGCCCCGGGCGCGATACTCCGCCAGCGTGCCGCCATAGGCAGGATCGGACATGTTCGCCAGCAGCACGCGATTCTCGCGCGGGTGCGCCGGACCGGGTCGTGACAGCGGCGGCGTCGGCAGCCCTTCGGCACGGATACGATCAATCAGGCGCTCCGCCTCGTCCGGCGTGAGCCGCTCAAACAACTCGTCGTTCACCATCAGGACCGGCGCCGAGCCGCAGGACGCCAGACATTCAAAGGTCGAAAGCGAGAACTGGCCATCCGCAGTCACTTCCTCAAGACCGACGCCGAGCTTCTTCTGCAGGCGGGCGAGCACCTCTTTGGCGCCGCACATCTCGCAGGACACCGTGCGGCAAAGCTTGATGTGATACTTCCCCGCCGGCTTATCGCGGAACAGGGGATAAAAACGCACGAGTTCCCAGACATGAATCGGCTGCAATTCCAGCTTGGCTGCAATCCAGGTGACATGCGCCGGTGTCAGCATCCCATCGCGCTCCTGAAACAGATGCATCAGCCACAGCACGGCGGCCCGTTTGCGATCGGCCGGATACTGCGCGATGATCCGGTCGATCTCGGCTTCCAGTTTTGTTCCCACGTTGATCATAAATCGTAACCGGCTACCTGCGTTGCCCCTGCCGAGTCCCCATTACCGGTCGCATTCCCCCATGACGAAATCGAGACTGCCCAGGATGGCCATCATGTCGCTCACCATGTGCCCGCGCGACATCACGCGCAAGGCCTGCAAATTCACAAACGATGGCGCCCGGATTTTCATGCGGTGCGGCGTGCCACCGCCGCGGCTGACAATATAGAAGCCCAGCTCACCCTTCGGATTCTCCGCCGAAAAATACACTTCTCCGGGCGGCGCATTGATTCCGGTGGTGACCATGATGAACTGGTGGATCAGTTCCTCCATCTTGGTTAGCACCCCGCGTTTTTCCGGCAGCAACCATTTGGCCTCCGGAGCATTCACGGGACCGCCAGGCAGACGCTCCGAGGCCTGCCGCAGAATGCGGAGGCTCTGGCGCATTTCCTCCATGCGCACGAGGTAGCGGTCGTAGCAGTCCCCCACCGTGCCAACGGGCACATCAAACGCAAACTCCGGGTAGGCGCCATAGGGATGCGCCTTGCGCAGATCCCAATCCACGCCAATCGCGCGCAGGACCGGGCCGGTAACACCCAGGTCGATCGCGTCCTCGCGCGACAGGATCCCGATGCCGCGCGTGCGGTCCACAAAAATTCGGTTGCGCGTCAGCAGGCCGTCAATCTGATCAATCGCCGCGGGCATGGCATCCATGAAGGCCTTGAGCATCGGCAGGAACGTGTCAGGGCGCAGATCGCGCGACAGCCCGCCAATGCGCGTATAGCTCGTGGTGAAGCGTGCCCCGCTGAGTTCTTCGCACATGTCATAGATCTTCTCGCGTTCCTGCATGGCATACAGGAACACAGTCATCGCGCCCACATCCATCGCCAGGGCGCCAATGCCCAGCAAATGCGAACTGATGCGCGCCAGTTCGCAGGCGATCACGCGAATGTAGTGGCAGCGCGGCGGCACATCCAGACCGCACAGTTTTTCGACCGCGTAGGCGTAGGCCACGTTGTTCGCCAGCGGCGCGAGATAGTCGAGGCGGTCGGTGTAGGGCAGGAACTGCGCGTAGGTCATGTTCTCGGCGATCTTCTCATCGCCGCGGTGCAGATACCCGATGTCCGGCCACAGATCCACGATCTCTTCGCCATCAAGATCCAGCACGAGCCGCAGGACGCCGTGCGTGCTGGGATGCTGCGGACCCATGTTGATGCGCATGCGCTCGCCCTGTAGGCTTTCGCCCGCAAGCTGCTCGGCCTGCTCCTGTGCGCGCGCCGCCGAATCAATCCAGTAGAGATCGCTCGCCGTGCTCATGCTTAGACAGACTCCCCGCGCGCGGGACTGGTCAGCTTCTCGCGCTGCTCCATTAGTGTGTCGTGCTGCCGCGGTTCGCGGCGCAACGAGTTGCCAGTGCCCTGCCCCGGCACAAAGGGGCCGCCCGCCATGGGTGCGGTCTCGACGCGGCCGGCATCGACCGCCGTCGCAGGCAGGTCCGCCGGCAAGCCGGCGAGCGGAAAGTCTTTGCGCAACGGATGGTGTGGATAGCCTTCCCACATCAGTATGCGCTTGAGATTGGGATGCCCCGCAAACTGTATGCCATACATGTCGAACGCTTCGCGCTCGTGCCAGTCGGCCCCGCTCCAGACGCCCGTCACCGAATCCAGTACCGGATGCGCCGCAGCAACGGCGGTGCGAATGCGCAGTCGGCAACGGTGCGCGAAGGAGTAAAGGTTATAGTCGATGCCGAAGCGTGGCTCGGCTTCAAGATCGTCGATCCCGCAAAGATCGACCAGCATGTCAAAGCCACAGGTCGCCTTTAGAAACCGGGCGATGGCCGCAATCGATTTGGCCGGCACCTGTAAACTGTGCCCGCCACGAAAGACCACCGGTTCCGCCGTCACTTCCGGGAAGTGCGTTTTCACATCCTGTATGGCCGTCTCGGGTGTCATGACTCTTGTACGCCCTACTCTCCCCGCACGACGATGGGTCCCGGCAGACGTGACACATCCACGTATGGCTTGTCGCCCGTGTCCAATGCGTCCACCGATTTTTCGCCGCCAATTTTGCGCTGCAAGGCCATCAGGCCTTCCAGCAACGCTTCGGGCCGCGGCGGACAGCCGGAGATATAGACATCCACGGGGAGAAACCGATCCACGCCCTGCACGACTGCATACGAGCGATACATGCCCCCCGAACTGGCGCAGGCACCCATGGCAATGCACCATTTGGGATTCGGCATCTGATCCCATACCCGGCGCACGACGCCGGCCATTTTATAGACACAGGTGCCCGCCACGATCATCAGATCGGATTGGCGCGGTGAAAATCGCATGACTTCCGCGCCGAATCGCGCGATGTCGAACCGGCTCCCGCCCACCGCCATCAACTCAATGGCACAACAGGCCAGCCCCATCGGTTGCGGCCAGCAGGAATTGCTCCGCACCCAGTTCAGCGCGGAATCGAGCCGCGTGACCACAAGGTCCCGTCCTTCAGCCTTCGGATCGACCCCCAGATGTGAAAGCTGGCTCACGTCTGCTCCAACGCAGGTTTCCGTGCACGCGGCCGGGGCGCCCAATCCAGCACGCCCTTGCGCCAGGCATAGACATGGGCCACTTCCAGCACGAGGAGAAATATCACGCCACCCCAGAGCAATGGCCAGCCGATGCCGCCTTCGGAGACGGGACGAATCAAGTCCCGGTACACCGCCGCCCAGCCCAGCAGAAAGACGCCCTCGAGATCGAAAACAATGAACAACATGGCCGTCACGTAAAATTTCACGCTGAACCGCGCGTGCGCCTCTTCCAGCGGCGGCATGCCGCATTCGTAGGGGCTGTCCTCGACCGCATTGTGCGTGCGCCGCATGCCCAGCAGCGTCGGGATCAACACCATGGCCGCCCCCAACAACGCCGCAATGATCAACATGCCACCGACCGGCATGTACACACCCAGTTCATCGACCTGCATGGAATGAAATCCCCAAAAATTGAAAACAGAAAAGATAGCAGACCCCCCCCGTCATGCCTAGCGCCGATGCAGGATTTCGTGCGGGCCGGATAGCGTCAAAATGCAGCAGAACCGTGTCGACCTTGGGCCCTCCGGGATTTCGGATTCCCAACCCCGGCGGCGCCCCGTAGCATGCCGGGATGCAGGCCCGCCTCAACAACTTGATTCAGGAAGCGATTGCGACACAGGGCGGGGCGATTCCCTTCGAGCGCTTCATGGAGCTCGCGCTGTATGCTCCCGCGCTCGGCTACTACACGCGCCCGCGGCCAAGCCCGGTCGGCAAGTCCGGAGATTTCGTGACCAGCGTCTCACTCGGCCCACTGTTCGGCCGCATCCTCGCTGGCCAGGTGGCCCGTTTTCGCGACAGACTCGGCGCCGCACCGGATTTCGCCGTGGTCGAATATGGCGCGCACCGTGGCGCCTTGCGTGCGCACATCACCGCTGAATTGCCTGATGTGCCCTACCGCGCCCTGGATGTGGGGGACCCTCCGCCCGACGCCATCATGGGCTGCGTCCTGGCCAATGAATTTCTCGATGCGCTGCCCGTCCACCGGGTGCGCGTTCACGCAGGCCACTGGCACGAGCTGCACGTCGCGTGTGGTGAGACGCCCGGCACCTATCGCGAGCAGATTGGCCCGCGCGTTCACCCACGGCTGGCGGCGGCGCTGGCGGATCTCCCGGTCGCGCTGATGGAGGGCTACACCACCGAAGTCAACCTGCGCGCGCTGGACTGGATCGATCACATCGCGAAGCGCCTGCGCCGCGGCTTTGTGTGGATCTGTGACTACGGTTTCGAGCGCCACGATTTTTTTGCGCCGCATCGCGCTCTGGGCACGCTGACCGGTTACCAGAACCACCGCCGCCAGGGGGATCCGCTGCACGACGTCGGCAATCAGGACCTCACCGCCCACGTGGAATTCACGTCGCTGATGGAGCATGCGGTCCGCGCCGGATTCGAAATCGAAACGTTCACCGAACAGGGGCGCTACCTGCTTCAGACTGGTGAAACTTTGATTCGCACACTGGTGGAAGCCGAGGCCGGGCGCGTCAGCGCCCTACGCGGAACCTTGCACGAGTTGACCCACCCGAACTTGATGGGCCGTGCCTTCAAGGTGCTGGTGTTAAAGAAGCCGTAGACGAACCGCTCCCATTCAGAAAGCCGCCCACGCGCGGACGCAGCAACTGGATGCGCACGGGCTTCGGCAGGCAGCCGTCACCCCCCCCCGCGAGAATGCGCTCCTGGTCCCCTTCCATCGCCAATGCTGTCACGGCGATCACGGGCATGGGACGGATGGCGGAGTCTGGGCCGATGCGGAGAGACCGCTTTCCCGAATCCTCCCGAATCCCGTTGAGGGTTGATTCCTTCATTGACGTAAAAGGCGCCGACGGCGATATTGAAATTCGTTCGATTGTCGGGTTTCACGCGGCAAGGAGATGTTTGTGCGGGCAAAACAGTTAAGGCGGGCTGACGCCCGCAACCCAACCGCAGGGGCGGCCGCTTGGCCGCCCAAAACCCGCGTGGCTGCGGCCACGCCCTGGAAGACACACGCAACATCGTGTATCCGGATCGAAAAGGTTCTAATCCTGATCGGATTCCTGCTGGCAGCGGCGGGTGGCGCCCTGCATGCTGCGGAAGGCGTGCTCGACACTCGGGATTCCGACTGGGAGAAGGCGGCGGAGAACCGCTTACTGGCAGCGGAAATACAGTCAGAGGATGCCGACATACTGATCGAGCGGGCCACCGCGCTGCGCATATCACCCGCGTTTGCACCAACGCAGCGCGTGCAGAATCTCAGTAGCGCCACGTTGGCGGACAGTCAGGCGGGCGACCTGCTCGTAAAGGCTTCGACGAATTACGAATTGGCCGTGACCAATTATCGCCGGGCCTTGCAAGGGTATCGGAAGATCAAGTTAACGAACAAGATT
>JAQCIA010000036.1 GCA_027620105.1 Verrucomicrobiota bacterium
CGGATACGCTGCCGCTGATCAGTGGGTATCAGGGGCCCTTTCTCAATCCCGGTCAGCGCGTGCAGGGACTCACGGCGGACGCGGTGCGCCTGCTGGATGTCTGGCTGAACGCGGATCACGATCACGAGATGGTGGTGCGCGAAGTTGACGTGCGCGGCGGGTTCGCGGGGGCCAAGGATACGCTGCGCGTGACGCTGACCGGCGACACGGTCGTGGACCTGGCGTGGCAGCGCAGCCTGGGGCGCGGACCGGTGGAGCGCGAGGATTTGCAGTCGCGCATTCTATTCCTGCGGGGACTTTTACGGCGCGCCGAAGCGGACGGCAAGCGCGTCAAGCGCGTCGATCTTTCCCTGGATGATTATCGGCGCCAGAGCGTCGTAGAAAACTGGAATTAGCGGAAGGACACATGGCGCAGGCTCCCATCGTTGGATTGGAAATCGGCACCTCCAAGGTGATCGCGCTCGTCGGCGAAATGCGTGACGACGGCGTGGTGATGATCACCGGCGTGGGGGAGCGCCCCTCCACGGGCATCCGCAAGGGCGAGATCAACGACCTTGCCAACGCCACGCTCTGCGTGCAATCGGTGCTGGCACTCGCGGAAGAGCGCAGCAACGTGGAAGTGCGCGAAGTGCTGCTGGCGGTGTCGGGGGGCCATGTGCAGGGATTGATCAATCACGGAACCGTGCCGGTGATCGGCGGGGACGGGGGGATTCAGGCCGACGACGTGGCCGATGCCCTGGAAGTGGCGCGGGCCGTGAACCTGCCGCCGGAGCGCGAGGTGCTGCACACCATCAGCCAGTATTTTTACATCGACGACGACACGCGCGTGACGAATCCCGAAGGGCTGTCGGGCGCGCAGCTTTCGGTCGACATGCTGGCGATCCATGGCGTGCGCAATCGCCTGAACAACACCGTGCGCGCGGTGCGCAATGTACCCGTCGAAGTTCAGGATGTGGCCTTCAGCGGTTTGTGTTCGGCCCTCTCGGTGTTAACCGCGGAGCAGAAGCGCAACGGTGTGGTGGTGATCGATCTGGGAGGCGGCAAAACGGACTACGTGGTGTACGCGGAAGGCGTGGTTGCGGCGGCGGGCGTCATCGGCGTGGGCGGCGATCATGTGACCAACGACGTGGCGCTGGCGTTCAATATTCCCACGGCACAGGCCGAGGTGCTCAAGCGTGAATCCGGCACGGTGGGTGCCTCCGCGGGCGGCGCGGATGTGGTGCTGGCGCCGGAAGGCAGTTTCGCCGGCCGGTCGGTGTCGCTCAAGGATCTGAACACGGTGATGCATGCGCGTGTGGATGAGTTGCTCACCATGATCCGTCGCCGTGTCGCGCAGGAAGACCTGATGCACCATGTTGGAGCGGGTGTGGTCCTGACCGGTGGCAGTGCACGCACGAGCGGCATTGTGGGCATGGCGGAAGGGTTGTTTGAAATGCCCTGCCGCGTCGGCAAGCCGCGTAACGTGGATGGGCTGACCGCGGCGGTGAACGGGCCGGAGTACGCCACCGTCAGTGGTCTTGTGCAGTATGGATTCAAGGCGGCGCGCGACCAGTCCCCGCCACTGAAAGGGTTGCTGGGGCGTTTGTTTGGCGGAAAACCTCCGCGGGGTGGTGCGTCATGATGGCATCCACGCTGTGCATCATTGGCGTGGGCGGCGCGGGCAGTCGGGTCGCCAGCCGGGCCGCGCCCTTGCTGTTGGGCGCGGCGCACGTGGTGGCCGTGAACACGGACGCGCGCGAACTGGATCTGGCGGATACGCCGGTGAAGGTGCTGATCGGAGCAACGCGCACGGGCGGGCTGGGCGCGGGCGGCGCGGTCGCCACGGGCCGGCTTGCAGCGGATGATGATCTCACGACGCTGCGCGCGCTCGTCAGCGAGCAGACGCTGGTCGTGGTGACCGCAGGGCTGGGTGGCGGCACGGGGTCGGGTGCGATGCCGGCGATCCTGCGTGCGGCGCATGATGCGGGCGCACTGACGCTGGCGGTGGTGACACTGCCGTTCCAGTTTGAAGGACCGAAGCGCCAGGCGGCGGCGGAGGAAGCCTTGCGCGCGGTCCGTGAGTCCGCAGACGCCGTGGTGGTGATGGCCAACGATCGCCTGGTCGAGGAAGTTGGCGAGACCGGGATGAAGGCGGCCTGCGAGCGGGTGGATGCCGTGTTGGGGCGTAGCCTGGCGGCGCTGTGCAACCTGATCGCAGAACCTGGCTACATCAAATTGGATTTCGCGGATCTGCAGCAGATGATCCGGCAGAGCGGCGGCACTTGCGCCATGGCCTATGCGGAAGCGTCCGGCGAGGATCGCGCTGAAGCTGCGGCGCAAGCCCTGTTGGACAGCACGTTACTGGAGCGTGGGCGCCTGGTGGCTCAGGCCAAGGCGCTGCTGGTGGGTATCATGGGCGGGCCAGATCTGGCTGTGCGCGAAGTGGGCGTCATCATGGATGCCATTCGCAGCAAGGCGGGCGCCGAATGCCGTACCAGCATGGGCACGTATATTGGCGACGACGCGGGCGGAAGCGTGCAGGTCGTCCTGCTGGCCACGGAAACCCGGGGCGATGCAACCAAGCCGGTCGACAAGGATGAGGGACGGACAACAGCCAAAGCGGGACGGCGCGGGACGCGCGCGCGGCAGACGGAATTGCAGGGCCAACTCGTGCTGCAACCCTCGGGCCGTGGCCGCTTCCGCAATGTGGAGCCGACAATTTTCGACGGCGAGGATTTCGACATTCCGACGTATGTACGGCGCGGTATCACGATCGGGTCGTGACGGCGCAGCAATGGATACCATCGATCATCACCGTTGGCGCGGGGCGTTCTGGGGCGTGGGACTGGTGGCGGCGGTGGCGCTGAATGTGGTCAGTCTGCTGCACGGCGATCTCAATCAGGACGAGGGGTGGTATCTCTACGGCGCGCGATTGGTTGCGGAGGGCCAGCGTCCCTACGTGGATTTCGGGAGTACGCAGGGGCCGGTCATGTCCTACGTCTATGCGCTGGCCACGCCACTGGTGCGCCAGTGGGGGGTTGCGGGCGGGCGGGCGTTTACGAGTGCGCTGGGGCTGATCGGCGTGCTGCTCGCGGCCTGGCTGGCCGCGCGACTCACCCGGCGTGAGCCGTCCGCCGACGGCGCTGCCGCAGCTGGGAATGCGGCCATCGCAACGTTCTTTCTTGTGGGCGTGAATATCTTTCAGAGCTATTTCACGACAATCGTAAAAACCTATGCGCTCGCGGCGTTGTGGCTGGTTCTCGCATTCCTGCTGCTCAGCACCTTGCGCGGTCGTACTGGGCGGGTGGCGGCCGCGGCCGCGGGGGTCTGCATGTCCTTGGCCGCGGCCACGCGCATTTCCGCGGTGGTGGTCGCAGGGGTGACGGCGCTGGCGTTGCTGTGTTTTGCACGCGATATCGAACGACGCGCGGCCCTGGCGCGGGCGGCGTGGTTCATCGCGGGCGGCGTGATTAGCGCGCTGGCCGTGTTTCTGCCATTCGCGCTGGCGGCACCGGAGTCGTTCTGGTTCTTCATGGTGCAGTATCATGCGGGGCGGGAAGTGACGGGCCTGGTTCCGTGGCTGGCATACAAAGTCGGCTTTTTGCTGCGCATGGGGCAGGCCTATGCGACCGCGGTGGGGTTGGCCCTGGCGCTGCTGCTGGCGTGGTGTTTCGGGTCACGGGATTTCCGGCGCCCGGAGTGGTTGACCGTGGCGCTGTGGGGCAGCGTGGCAGGCGTCAGCCTGCTGCATCTGCTCGCGCCTATCCCTTACGATGATTATCAAGCGATGATCTACCCACTGTTTGCCGTGGGGTTGGCGGTGGCGCTCGCGCGGCGCTGCGTGGTGGCCTGGCCCGTGGCCGCGGTTTGCGCGGTCTGTCTGGTGTCCGTGGGCTCGCTCAACATGGCGCAGTCCTGGTTCATCACGCGTGATCGCATCTGGTGGTCGCTGAAGCCCACTTCGCCGCTGGCGGTGTTGCAGGACACGGCCAGGCGGATTCGCGCACTGCCGGGGGTGACGCCGGGCGCCGAGATACTCACACAGGATCCCTACCTGGCGGTCGAAGCCAACCTCACCCTGCCGGGGGGCATGGAACTGGGACAATTTTGCTATTTTCCCGACTTGCCGGCGGAACGTGCCCGGGCCTGTCATGTGCTCAACGCGGAACAGATGCGCGAGGTGCTGAAGGCGAGCACCGCACCGGTTGCGGCGTTCAGCGGATACGGATTCGCCATGCGTTCACCCGAAGTGGCACGCGTGCCGGAAGCCGATGCGCGCGCCTTGTGGGATATTGTGGAATCGCGCTTTGACGACGTCACGGCTGTCGAACCCTTCGGCCAGGCGGACACGCGCCTGCGCATCCTGATGCGCAAGCCGGATGCGTAATCGGGCGCGGGAAGGCGGATACGCGCCAGGCTCATCCAGCGAGGGGCTGGTCGCGCGGTTCGCGCACGCGCCGCATCACCCAGGCCGCCGCCACCAGGCTGATCAGCATGCTCGTCACAAACAGCACGGGCAATCCGTGGCTGTGTGCCAGCGCGCCGGCCAGCAGGGGGGCGACGAGCATGGGGATTGCGGTTACCAGGTTGCCAACGGTGATATGGGCCAGCCGCGCGTCGTGCGGACAAGTTTCAAAGAGCATGTTGTTGTGTGAAATGATTGATACGCCGCCGCAGATGCCGATACCCACGTAGACCAGCACGCAGGGGATTAACCCCGAGCCCAACAGCAACAGCAGCAGGGTGACCACCTGCGTGACGGCGCCGATGACCAACCCCACGCGGTGGCCACGGCGATCACCGAGGCGTCCGAAGACAATATTCGCCAGGGCGGCGGCGATGGTTGCTGCGGCGCCGCATAGTACCACGGTTCCGTCGGGCAGACTGCCGCCGGCGCGGCTCTGAAAGTGTACGGCGACGAAGGGTGCGATGCAGAAACCGGCGGAGGCCAGGATGCGCCCCGCCAGAAAGCTTCGAAAGTTCGCGACCTGCAGACTCACCCGAAAGCGCCGCAACAGGTCACGCCGGGTGAGTGGGGTGGTGACGAGATCCGGAAGGGGCTCCTTAATCCACAGGAAGAGAACGATGGAGATCGTGGCGATGCCGGCGGCAGCCAGAAAGATCCATGCATAGGTGTCGATGCCGGGATGGTGGTGCAGGACGCGTCCGGCCACCAGCGCCGCCAGTGTGCCCAGGGCCGAGGCCGCGAACCAGACCAAGCCCATCACGGAACCGCGAATACCGCGATGGAAGAGATGCGCGAGCCAGTCCATCCACACACTGTAAATCACTCCGATTGCGCCCACGCAGACGGCAAAACTGGCGAGCATCAACCAGCGGATGGTGGCTGCGGATGCCCGCCCGTCCAGCGCGAGAATGATGATGCCGTACATGGCGATGGCCGGGATGACCGTGAGCAGATGCCAGAACACGAAAGGTTTTTTGCGCGCCGTGATGCGATGGAACCAGAAAAGGCCGATGATCTGGGGAAGGACAAGGAAGCCACTTTCGATGGCGGTAACGGCCCCGAGCATGTGGGCGCCGGCGCCATAGTGGCGCAGCACGAGCGTCAGCATCGTCATGGGCATGATCAGGGCGCTCTGCAGGCCCCACAGGCCTTCGCCGAGGATACAGAGAAACGCGTTCTGCTTTTCGGCTTGGTTCATGGAGGCCCGCGGTCAGTCGTTGCGCAGGGCTTCGTAGGGGGAGATGCGCGCGGCGACGAGCGCCGGCCACAGGGAGGCCAGCAGGGCCGTGCCCGCCACAACGAAGACGGGCACGAGTAGCACCGTGGCATTGAGCACCACAGAGACTGGCAGGCGGCCCGGGTCCAGCGTCGCCAGCGCGCAGAGCGGGGTCGCAATGCCCAGTAGCGCGGCGCCGACGCTGACCAGCAAGGCCTCCACGACGCACAGCGCTGCAATGTCCGCACGCGAGGCACCGAGGGAGCGACGCAAGCCGATTTCGGGAATGCGCTCCTGAATGCGCGCCAGCATGAGCCCTGTGAGTGTCGCCCCGCCGAGCAGCAGGCACAGTCCCGCGATCGCACCGGCGCTCAAACTGATCGTGCCGCGCAGTTTTCGGATGCCACCCAGCAATGTGTCCGGCGTGGTCCAGGTCCATGCCGCCGCACGGCCGCCGCCATGCAGCAATTGCCGTGCGCGGTCGAGCATGGCCGCCACTGTTGCGGGGGAGCCGGTCTTGATGAACAGCGCATCGGCGCCAGGTGATGGCGGCGTGTCGGATTGGCTCCAGAGCGGCGGCAGCGATTCCGGCACCACGACAAAGCGCGCGCCGCTGGCGAGGCGCGGATCCATATTCGCGTCGTTGTCGCCCGAGGGTGCGATGATGCCCACCACCCGCAACGGCATGTGGGGCAGCCCGATGAATTGTTGTACGCCGACTTGTAGCTCGTCGGCGAGGGCACGTGTCAGGAGGCAGACATGCGCGGCATGCTGGATGTCCAGCGGATCGAAATTTCGTCCGGCGACGAGCGGCCAGGCGCGCGCGGGGGCAAGGTTGTGGTCGCCGGCAATCACGTCCACATCGCGCTTGGCACCGATGGGCACACGCGGATGTCGGCGAATGGCGCTGACCGTGGCGCCGTTGAGATTTCGGCGCAACACGTCACGCACGTTGGCCGCGAGCGTCTGCTCTGCCGGGCCACTGCCGGCAGTCGGCGTCAGGGCGATGGTGTCAGCACCGAATTCGGCCACCAGCTGCTCGGCGCGCCGGTCCAGTCCCGCGAGAATGCCAAACAGCACCGTTAGTGTGGCCACGCCCGTGGCCATGGTTCCCATGGCCAGCAGGAGGCGACCGGGTTGCGCGCGCAGACCGCCCAGAACGTCGGAAAGGAGGAGGCGGAAACTGGGGGGGACTCGGAAACGTTCAACACGCAACTTCCAGCGCGCAACATGCAAGATTGAATCGGAGGTGTGTGGGCCGTGAATGTCCCCGTTGGACGATGATCGTTCCTTCTGTTGCATCACGCCGCCTCCGCGAGGCCGCGATCCACGCAGCGCAGGTGGCGGGTGGCGTAGGCGCAGAGGCTGAGGTTGTGCGTGACCAGCATCACGGTGATGCCCTGGCGGTGCAGGGAACGGAAGCAAGCCATGACGCGGTCCGCGGACGCGGCATCCAGATTGCCGGTGGGCTCATCTGCGATCAGGAGCATCGGCGGGAGCACGACGGCGCGGGCGATGGCCACGCGCTGGCGTTCGCCAGCACTCAGGACGCGCGCCGGGCGGTCCGCCGTGTCTGCGAGGCCGAATTCATCCAGCAATGCCAGGGCACGGCGGCGAACGTCCGCACGGTCATGGGGCAAATAGCGGTAGCGGAACATCACGTTCTCCACGACCGAACGGTGCTCCAGGAGGTGGAACCGTTGAAAGATCATGCCGATGTGGTGGCTCCGGACATGGCGCAACGCGCGCTCATCATTCTGCGGCAGAGCCTTGCCCGCAAAGGCGACGGTTCCCGTGCTGGGGGCATCGAGCAAGCCGGCGATGCTCAAAAGCGTCGTCTTGCCGGAACCGGACGGCCCCGTGATGACAACAAACTCAGCAGCATGGACCTGCAGATTCACGGCGCGCAACACCTCGACCGGTCCGGCCGGGGTGGGGTAGGACTTGCCGACGTTAGCGAGGTGGAGGACGGGTGGAGTCATGCGAGGGGGTGGGATGGGAAACGTTCAATTGCGAACTTCCAACATTCAGCGCGCAAGTCGGAGCGAGGAGCAATGTGTGTCGTGGCGTCTCCGTTGGACGTTGAACGTTGCCGCGGTTCACTCATGGAAGCAGCACCTTGTCGCCCGGCACCACACCGGAGAGAACCTCACAGAAGAGATCGTCGGCGGGGCCAAGCGTCAGGGTGATTTCCTTTTCGCCATCCTTGCCGGCAACGCGGCAGACAGGCGTGTCCCCGGACCAGCGGATGGCACGGCGCGGAATCAACACGGCGTGATCACGCGCGTAGGCATGCAGGTCCACGCGCACGGTCATGCCAGATCGCAGCAATGCGCTGGTCGCATCCAGGCGCAGAGTCACACGCAGGAATTTCTGCCAGACGGGGCGGCCGGCGATCGTATAGGCCATGGTCCCGATGGATTCGACCGCGGCCGGAAAGCGCAGGTCTGGAAAGGCCAGTGGGACGATCTCCGCCTGGAGTCCTTGCCGCACCTGGGACATTTCTGATTCGGGAACAAAGCTATTGACCACGAGGTTCGACATGTCGGCCACGAGCATGAAGGGCTGATTGCGATAGACCGTGTCGCCAACGCGCACGGTTCGGAACTCACCGCCGACGTGCAAGGGCCGGTAGACGACCAGTCCCGGCGTGGTGGCGGTTGTCGTGGCCGTGGCAACCTGTTCCCGGATCCGTGCCAGCGCACGTGCGGCCGCAGCGTGCTCGGCCTCGGCGCGGGCCAGGGCGGAGGGTTGCAGGCGGTCGCGGGTCCAGACGAGCTGACGGTCCAGGGCTGCCAGTTGGCGTTCCAAGCGCGCGGTTTCGCGTTCCTGTTGGGCCAGTTCCTGATCCGAGACCAGATCCTCGGCCCGTAGGGCGCGGGTGTCTTCCAGTAATTGCCGCGCCTGTTCCGCCACCGCTGCCGCTTCATCCCGTTTGAGCGTGAGTGTATCCAGTTCCAGCGGTTGTCCCACATCGCGCAATTCGTCCAGTTGCGCACGGGTCAGCGTGGCATCGCGCTCGAGCGTGATCAGGCTTTCTTCGAGCGTGGCCGGATCGAAACGCACAAGCACATCGCCGGGCGCCACGACCATGCCCTCGGGCGCCAGTTCCATGATCGCGGACGAGCTGCTCAGCCGCGCAACCACGGGTACGGCTTGGCGTGATTCGATTTCGCCTTCGTAGCTGGCGCGCACGGTCAAGGGCCCGCGGGTGATGATGTGTGTCGCGGGGGCGTCCGCCGTCACCGCATCGCGCTGCAGCCAGCGGCCGCCGAGAGGGACGAGGCAACCGCCTAGCGCAAGGACGATCACGAGGTGCGACGTTTTCATAACGGTTGGGGCGCTTTCAATTCGTCCGGTGTTTCAATGAGTGTGCCCATGGTGCGCAGGACCCGATAACCGGCCACGGAGGCCTCGGCCGACGCGGCGCTCGCATCATTTTGCGCGAGCAGAAACGATTCCTCCGCGTCCGTGACGGAGATGTTGTCCGTGCGCCCCATGCGAAACAGCCGATCCGCCAGTTTGAGCCGGCGGCCCGCCACGTCGAAGTTCCGCTCAGCAATTTCCAGTTCCTGCACGTCCCGGCGATAGGCACTCAGCGCATCGTACACCTCGCGCGCGATCTGGTCGCGCACGATTTCGCCATTCAAGAGGGTCGCCGAGGTGGCGACGGCGGCGGACGCGTATCCCGCCTGATCGCGGCGGCGGAACAAATCGGAATCGCCGCTGAGACCGAAGAACCAGACGGTGTCGCCAAGGTCTGTGGCTGCGGACAGCCCGCGTCCGGTGCCGCCCTGCTCGACGCCGGTCGAGAGTTTGAGACTGGGCCAGAGGCGCTTGCGCGCGATGCGCTCGCCGCGGCGGGCATCGACCACATCCTGCATGGCCTGGGCATAGTCCAGGCGGTTGGATAGCGCGGTGGCCGTGGCCAGTTCGGGCGCGGGCAGTTCGAGGTCGAGGCGTGGCGGTGTGGCGAGGGTGTGGGCGCGTTCCGGTGGTTCGCCGAGCAAATCGGCCAGTGCACGACGAGACGCGTCCAACTGCGCATGGTGGCCTTCCAGGCTGGTTTGCGCCTGGCCGACCTGCAACTCCACGCGCATCGTATCGAGCCGGGTCGCACGCCCCTGCTTTTCGCGCAGGGTGGTGAGGCGCTGCAATTTTGCCAGGCGCTGGACGCGCTGGTGGTCGGCCGCGAGAAGCTGCTCCAACCGGAGGACATCCTGATAGCGTTCAACGACGGCCAGCACCACGTCCGCCTTGGTGGACTCCAGCAGGCGCAGGGACTGCTGGTAGCGACTTTCCGCGGCGCGGATCGGTTCGAGTTGCACCAGTTTCCCCGATTCCCGAAATAGCGGTTGGTCAACGCGCACGGAGAGTCGGCTGGTGGTGATGGGCTCCGTGGTGTCGTAGGTGCTGCGCGTGACATTGGCGCCGGCACTGATGTCCGTGCCCCACGAAATTTTGCGGGCCACGGAAAGGCCGTAGCCAAGCGTATCCGCATTCTCGCCGGATGTGGCCGTGGTCTGTGGCGACAGGCGAAAATCGAAGGCGGCTTCCTGCTGCACGATGTCGAATTCGGTGGACTGGGCGTTGAAGCGGGCGCTCAGGACCGTGCGATTGTGCGTGAGCGCGCGCTGGATGGCATCTGTCAGCGACAGCACCTCGCCGTCGACCGCCTGTGCGCGTGGTGCCGCGAGCAGGAGCGCAATCAGCACGGCGCGGCCCCTTTGGCATTTCGATGACCAGCAGCGAGTCACGGCCGCCGACTCCCCGGCGTCGATTCTTCGGCGTCCCGCTCCAGTTCAAAATATTTCTTCCAGACTTCAAAGGGCAGGTGCTGGCGGTCATCCCGGGAATCAATGGGGCCCTGGTAGATGATGCGGCCCTTCTGGTCGCGATATGTGTAAATCGTCTCGCCGTCGAGTTGCGACAGGCTCAAGCTGCCCTCGTCGCCACCGAGTCCGCGAGGCGCCTTGTTGTTGACGGGTACGCCGTCTTGGTACTCGCGCGTTTCGTAGTCATCGGGATTCGTGCTGGGCAACTGCAGTTTGGCGGCCTCCAGATGTCGACGCACATCTTGCAAAAATGCCTGTTCCTGATGGTCGTCCAGGCGTGCATTGGGCAGGTTGTCTTCGTACGCTTCGCGAATGCGATCCACCAGGATGTCGACCTGTTCGGCGGTCATGGCGATGTGATCGTGGTCAGCGGCTAACGGGCTGTCGTCGGCGGCGTGCGCGGCCAGGGCTTCGGGCCCCAGGGTGGAGCCGAAGCGCACGAGGGGGGGAGGCGCGTTCGTCGCAGCCTCCATGTCGGATTCCACGTTTCCATCGCCTGCGTCGGCGTCGGCTCTGGGGGCTTCTTCGGGGGCCAGCAAGCTGGTGGCCTGCGCCGGCCGCGGCGAGACCTCAAGCACCAGGGCCAGCGCGATCACCATCGGGAGCGACCCTATGTGGAACTGCTTCATCGGTCCTCA
>JAQCIA010000037.1 GCA_027620105.1 Verrucomicrobiota bacterium
CTCACGCAAGATCAGATCGATGTGTTGGTCCGCAGCGCAGCCATGAAAGAACCCAATCATGGTGCACTATCTCGTGTAACACCGGTCAAAATGCGCTAAAGTGCCCGTTTGAACTTTGGGCATTTGTGGCGCGCGGCTTGCCCGCCGGACCATCGGCGCTCGAAGCCGTGTGTGAGCGACAAGAGAATATTATGTCCATGCGCACGACACTTTGCCGACTGATGCAGGACGCATTCACGCCCCGCACGCGCCTGCGTGGCGATGACTATCACCGCGAAGGGCGCGTCAGCATCAGGGATTTCGAGCGGGATACCGTGATGGCCGACGTGCGCGGGTCGGAAATGTACGAAGTCACGCTGCGTCTGTCGCATGATGGAGACAGTCCGGAGTTCCAGGTTGGCTGCACCTGTCCGTATTATGCGGACCAGGGTCCGTGCAAGCACATCTGGGCAACCATGCGCACTTTGGATGAAGCGAAAAAGTTGCAGTTGCCTGCCGATACGGTTTTCGATTTCGAACATCGTGTGGTCGACGACGCGGCTGAAGATGCGGCTGTGAGTGCGCCGTGGGATTCGCCTGACTGGAGTCCGCGGGCTCGGACACCGGCGAAGCCGCCAACGTGGCGGGCGACCCTGAGTACCATGCGCAAGCGGCCGTACCTGGAGGGGTATCCGCCGATGGCGCCGGTGGGGCCGATTGCGGAGCGCGAAACGCCCGTCGAAATCCGGTACGAGTTGGGCGTGGATGCCGTGCTGTATGCGGGGCGCCTGCTGGCGCGGACACTGCACCGGGCTACACGCCGGGATGGGACCTGGGGAAAATGGAAGATCTTGAATCTGGCGGAGCACGCGCAGGCCATTGCGGAGGAAGATTTTCTGCTCGCCACCGCGCTGGCGGGCGTCGAGTCCAGCCAACGTGATCGCTACTACGCGGGGGACGGTTACTGCGGTTTGGACTCGGCTTCAGCGAATCGTCTGCTGCCGCGATTGTGTGCCACGGGGCGCTTGTTTGCGACTACGGCGGGACGGGAATTCGGACCGCTGACGTGGGATACCGGTGAGCCGTGGACGTTCACGTTGGCGGTGTCCGCGGTGGCGCAGGAAAACCAGTACCGGATTCAAGGTTGGCTGGTGCGCGGGGCGGAGCGTTGCCCCCTGTCCGAACCGCTGGTGCTCCTGTCCACCGGTTGGGTGATCTGGCTGGATCGCGTTTCCCGGCTGGCGTTTGCGGAGGGGTTTGACTGGATTGTGTCCTTGCGGGAGCACGGACACATCAGCGTGCCGGCGAAAGAAGTGCGGGATATGGTGGAGGCATTGGTGCGCCAACCGCATCTGCCGCCGCTGGAACTTCCAGACGACTTGCAGTTCAACGAAGTGCGCGTCCCGCCTGTACCGCACTTTGCGCTGTCCAAGCCATCGCGCTACGAACCGCGCCAGGTGCCCGCCCACGTTTTTTTTCAATACGACGGGCACGACATTCCCGCGGAGTCCGCCGACTCGGTGCGCGTGGTTGAGAACCCCCGGCGTCTGCTCGTGCGCGATCAAGCCGCCGAGCGGCGGCATCTGGGGATGCTGACGGAATTGGGGTTGCGCGCCGCATCGCCCTACTACGCGCGGAACGACGGACCCTATGTGATCGGGACATCACGCGTCGCCGGGTGTGTGCGGAAACTGGTGGCGGAGGGGTGGAAGGTGACGGCGCAGGGCCGGTTGTATCGCGCGCCGGGCAAGGTGGATGTCGCGGTGGACTCGGGGGTGGATTGGTTCGAACTGCGCGTGGGTTGCGATTATGACGGCCAGAGCGCCGCACTGCCGGCCTTGCTGGAGGCACTGAGGCAGAAACAGGACTGGGTGGCGCTGGGTGACGGGTCGTTCGGGCTGCTGCCGGAAGAGTGGCTGAAAAAATATGGCGCGGTGGCCGCATTGGGGCAGGCGGAGAATGAGCGCGTGCGCTTCACGCAGGCGCAGGCCGGGTTGTTGGACGCCTGGCTGGCGGCCCAGCCCGAAGCGCGGCTGGACGAGATTTTCATGCGCGTTCGCAAGGAGATGGCGGTGTTTACGGCCATCCAGCCGGCATCCGCCCCGCAGGGTTTCATGGGGACGCTGCGGGCGTATCAGGAAGAGGGCCTGGGTTGGTTGCATTTTCTGCAGCGTTTTGGATTTGGCGGATGTCTGGCCGATGATATGGGGCTCGGCAAGACGGTGCAGGTGCTCGCGTTGCTGGCAGAACGGAAGTCGCTGCGCGGTCGCGACGGCGTGCCCCCCTCCCTGGTGGTGGCGCCCCGTTCGCTGATTTTCAACTGGCTACGTGAGGCCCAGCGCTTTGCGCCAGCGCTGCGTTGTCTCGACCACACCGGCGTTGGACGCAACCTGGTGGATGGGTGGGCCGATGTGACGGACGTCGTCTTCACCACCTACGGCACCTTGCGGCGGGACATTGGAAAGTTGCAAGCCTTCCACTTCGACTACGTGATCCTGGACGAATCGCAGGCGATCAAGAATGCCGGTGCGCAGACCGCCAAGGCGGTGCGCCTGCTGCGGGGCTCCCATCGCCTCGCGTTGAGCGGCACGCCGATCGAGAATCACCTGGGCGAACTCTGGAGTTTGTTTGATTTTCTGAATCCCGGCTTACTCGGTGCGGCGGCGGGCTTTGATCGCATGTGGGTGCGCAGCAGTGAACCCGAGCAGCGGGCCATGCTCGCGCGGGCCTTGCGCCCGTTTATTTTGCGCCGCACCAAAAGTCAGGTGGCAAAGGATCTACCGGCGCGACAAGAAGACACGCAGTACTGCACGTTGCCGCCGTCCCAGCGTAAGCTCTATGACGAGTTGCGGGCACATTACCGGCAAAGCTTGCTCGCGCGGGTCGAGAAATCCGGTTTGGCGAAATCGAAGATCCATGTGCTGGAGGCTTTGTTGCGCCTGCGCCAGGCGGCCTGTCATCCCGCGCTTGTAGATCCGCGCATTGTGGATGGGGGCTGCGCAAAATTCGAGACACTGCTGCCGCAGATTGAAGAAGTGCTGGCGGAGGGGCATAAGGCCCTGGTGTTTTCGCAGTTCACCGGATTCCTGGCGTTGTTGCGCAAGGAACTGGATGATCGCGGCGTGGTCTACGAGTATCTCGATGGCCGGACGAAAGACCGCCAAGCGCGTGTGGAGCGTTTTCAGTCGGACAAGGCGTGCCCGCTTTTTCTGATCAGTTTGAAGGCGGGTGGCCTGGGGTTGAATTTGACGGCCGCGGATTACGTGTTTCTGCTCGATCCCTGGTGGAATCCAGCGGTGGAGGCCCAGGCGATTGATCGCGCGCATCGCATCGGGCAGGTCAACAACGTGATGGCCTATCGGCTAATTGCCAAGGACACGGTGGAGGAAAAGGTGTTGGAATTGCAGGCCGGGAAACGCGCGCTCGCGGATGCCATCATCGGCGCGGACAATGCGCTGATTCGCAACCTGACGCGTGAGGATCTGTCGTTTCTGCTCGGGTAGGCGCGGGTCACTTGGTCGCGAGCTTGGCTTTCGCTTCGACCAGCAGGGCATCGCGGTGGCGTTGAACGTATTCGGCGAGGTCGTCGTGCCAGTGATGCATGACGTGCAGATCCGCGTCGCGCAGGGCCTTGTTGTCCAGGATTGAATTGGCGGGGCGCTGGGCGGGTGTGGGGTACTCCGCGGTGGTGCAGGGCTCAATCCGGTGCGGCACGGCCATCAGGCGCAGGAATGCGCTGGCCAATTGATACCAGGTGCAGTGCCCCTCGCCGGTGGCATGGACCGTGCCGGTCTTATTCAGAGCGATGAGCTCCTTGATCTGGCGCGCGAGGCGCTCGGACCAGGTGGGGCAGCCGTACTGGTCGTTCACCACGCGGATGGCTTTTTCGGGATTGACCAGGGCGAGGCGCAGCATGGTCTTGAGGAAGTTATGTCCGTGCGCTCCGTAGAGCCAGGCCGTGCGCACGATCAGGTGGTTGGCGGTTACGGCGCGTATCGCGAGTTCGCCTTCATATTTCGTGAGTCCGTAGTGCGTCTGTGGGCGTGGGCGATCCTGCTCGGTGTAGGGCTGCGGCACGGGACGCGTGCCATCGAAGACGTAATCGGTGGACACATGGACCAGCAGCGCACCGTGTGCTTCGCAGAATTTTGCCAGCAGGCGCGGCCCATCCACATTCACGCGCCGCGCGGCGTCCTGGTCGCTCTCGCACTTGTCGACATTGGTGTAGGCGGCGCAGTTCCACACGATGGCCGGGCGGATGGGGCCCAGGACCGTGGCCACGGATTCCGGCGCAGTGATGTCGATGTCAGGGAGGTCGGCGCCATGCACGGTGAATTCCGGTGGCAAGATCTGCGTGGCGTCATAGCCCAGTTGGCCACGATTGCCAACGATGAAGACGCGTTTGTTTTCTTTCGGTTCAGGCATGTTGGTCTCAGCGGTTGGGTGTGGGAGAGCCTGGCGTCATGCGCCAGCGCCTTCGCGATAGGCGCGGATACGGCCGGCAGCGGAAGGCGCGGACTTGGCGTCGACGCCGGCGGCCATGCGGTCGAGGGCGGCGAGGGCAAGCGGCTTCAGATCTGCGGCGAGGTGTTGCACCTGATTCAGCGCACCCACCAGCCGGTTGGCGGTGTTTTCGTTGATGGGTGCCAGGCGGATCACGGTGTCCGTCAGCCAGGCGAGGCCGCGTTCGGACCAGAGCAGCTTATTGTTCGCGGACATGGGCATGTACAACGCGCGATTGTGGCTGGGGTGCGCGATTTTGAATTCCGGACGTTGTTCTTCGATGGTGATGCGCTCGAAGGCGTCGGCATGCGGGCTGCCTCCCACGAGCATCAGGTAGCTCGTGTAGCCATTCAAATGGTGGTGCCAGGCCTTGAAGGCATCTTCCAGGATGGCCAGACGTCCGGGATGGCTGACGACGTCAATGGCGTGCAACGCCGCGAGGCGATCCGAAATGTTCCAGGCGTGATGGAAATGATCCTCGGCGAGCTGATGGGTTTCGCGCGTGTTGGCGGCGGCGATGAGGCGCAGCAGTGCCGCCTTGAGCCGGCGCTCTTCCACGCCGTCGCGCGGTGAGGTTGGGCGCTGCGATGTGTCCACGGCATGGAAGGCCTTGATCAGCTCCGGCAAATAGGCTTCTGCCACGGCCCGCAGCAGGCGTTCGCGCGCGGCATAGCGTTCGCGGTACCAGGGGATGTATTGCCGGTCGACCGATTGCTCATCAATGCGCAGCAGGTAGGCCTGCAGGCCCGGCGCCAGTGCGTTGTCGCGCAGAATATCGCCCACCAGTTCCAGCCAGGGTTTGCCGACGGCAGCATGCGGGTCGTGCAACAGGCGGATGCGCTCGGCGTCCGTCAGACGACGCATGGCTTCGACGCGATTAAACGCGTTCCCATCGAGGCGCGTCTGCAGGGCGAGCATTTCGGGCGTGGCGGACTTGTCGTCAAAGGTTCCGTAGAACGAGAAATCGCGATTCACGGAAACGAAGGCCGGCGGCGGGACATTTTCGAGTGTGATGGCGGTGCGCTCGCCGGTCAGTTCGAGTACGCGCGTGGTTTCCGGAATGTCGCGGCCTTGTGCATCCACGGCGGCAATGGCCAATGGGACATGGAAGAGGCCGCCCTTGCCGGAGCGGGATTGGGTCAGTTCCAAGGTCAGGCGGCGGGTGGCGGCGTCGTGCCGCCAGGCACAGGACAGGCGCGGGTAGCCAATGGTGTAGAGCCATTCGCGCTTGAATTGGGTCAGTTCGCGCCCGCTGATTTCCTCGAAGCAGGCAAAGAACTGGTCGGTGTTGGCATTGCCGCCTTTGTAGCGCGCAAAATACAGATTCTTGCCGCGGCGGAAGGCATCTTCGCCGATGATGGCGCGCAGCATGCGAATGACTTCGGCGGCTTTTACGTAGGTAACGCCGTCCACGAGTTCATCCGGATCGTTAAAACCTTCGCGCACGATATTGCCCATGTGGCCGCCGTCCTCGACGGCGAGGGGGCCGGCCAGCGGGGCGCGTGTGTCGTCCACCTCGCCGAGCCGCAGCACGTCGGGGTTGAACTGGCTGCGTTGAAACTGGCGCTCGACATCGACGGTGAAGGCCTCGTTCAGCCACATGTCGAAGGGCGTTTCCATGGTGACGTCGCTGCCGCACTGGTTGTGCTCGAACTCGTGCACGATGATGCCGTGGGCGTATTCCAGGCGGCGATCACCGGTGAAATCATCGACGAGCGCGGCACTGGTGATGATGGTCGTGTTGCCGACGTTCTCCATGCCGCCGAAGTTGGACTTCTCCATGCAGATCGTGCGGTAGACATCGAAGGGATATTCGTATTCCTGCGTGCGGCCCTGCCAGAGGATGGATTCTTTCAGAATCTCCATGGGCACGCGGGCATTCTCGGTGCGTCCCGGTGGCACGAGGTATTCCAGTTGCACGCGGCGACCAGAAGGGTAGACGACTTCGTCGGCCAGCACTTCCCATGTGCCCACGCAGACGAGGAAGAGATAGGGCGCCATGGGGACGGGATTGATGAAGCGGATCTGCTGGCGTTCCGGCGCGCCGGGTTTCGGCACGGGGCGACCGTTGGGACAGAGCGCGGGATCGATGTTGCCGTTGGCGATCAGGTGCGTGTAGCGCGCATCGGCTTCGATGGTGGTGGTCATGGTGCACTTGGCGGTGCAGTCGTCGAAAATCGGCAGGATGCGCTGGAAGCCCCATTGCTGGCACTGGGACATGTACTGCTGCGGGCAGCCCGGCGGCGTGGTGTCGAGATAGATGCCTTCGAGGACGTTGTCGGTCGGCACGCAGGTCGCGGCGACGCGGATGGTCAGGCGGGTGCCGGTGGCGACAGGGCGGGGGAGGCGGATCTGCAGCTTGTGGCGTTCGGGCTGGTGTTCGAAGGTGAGGGGCGTTGGCGTGTTTTCCGCCAGCAGCGTCACGGCGTGAATGACGATGTCGCGGGCGTCGAGTTCGATCGTTTCGAGTGGCTGGCGTGCGGACATGCGCAGGTCGATGGTGCCTTCCACGCGCTGGTCGAGAAAATTCAGACGGATGTCGAGATGTTCAAGCGCGACGGGCAGGGGGGAGAAATCGGAGCGTTGGTAGCGAAAGCGGCTTGTGGTCATAGGGCTGTGTCAAGTTTGGCGGCGAGGATGAAGTCACTCTCCGTCAGGCCGTCGATTTTGTGAGTCCAGATGAGGACCTTCGCACGCCCCCAGCCAAGTTCGATGTCGGGATGGTGCTGTTGCGCTTCGGCGATGGCGCCGATGCGGTTGGTGAAAGCCAGCGCCTCGAGAAAGTTTTTAAACGTGTATGTGCGTTCGAGGTGATGCCCGGCCACAACGGCCCACCCGTGGCCCAGTTGCTCCAAGAGCGTGGCGATGGCATCGGCCTGCAGGGGCGGTACGCCGCCCTTGCAGGGGATGCAATCTTTCTGGGCCAGGGTGCAGGCAGTCATGGCCGAACGTGCGGCAATTACTCTGCGGCTTCGACTGCGGGGGCTTCAGCCGCCTCTTCGCCAGCATCCGCGCTCTTCGCGGGGCAGCAGCTCTTCTTCTTCTTGGCGCACTTGCCGTCGCCATCCTTCTTTTCGCAAGCGGCGGCATCCTTCTTCTCGCAAGCGGCGGCATCCTTGCCTTCGCAGGATTTCTTGGCGCAAGCAGCGCATTCTACGCCGGCGGCCTTGGCTTCGGCGCAGCAGGCTTTGTCGGACTTCTTGGCGCAAGCAGCGCATTCTACGCCGGCGGCTTCGGCTTCGGCGCAGCAGGCGGGCTTGGCGGCATCGCCGCTCGCGGCGGCTTCATCTGCGGCACGGGCCAGGACTGCCGTCGACAGCAGGCTTGCACAGAGGAGGGCGGTGAACAGGGCATAGCGTTTCATTGGTCTCATTTTTCCTTCTGTTGTCTGGTTGTTTTCCCATTTGGAAAACAGATCCAACAATACCGCATCCCGCATGCCGGAGCAAGTGCGACCGATCGCAGGTGCTGAGCGATTCAGGTGCTGTGGCGTTTGCGCGTGGCCGGTGCGCGGCGGGGCCGGGTGGTCGTTGTTTCGGCGGTGACCCACATGATGTAATCGGGCAGACCGCCGCTGACGGGCGTGACCAGTATTTCCGGCAGTGTGTAGGTGTGTGTGCGCCGGATGAAAGCGATGAGTTCTGTCACGCATGCGGCGCGCGTTTTGATGATCAGCAGGTGTTCGCGGGCGCGTTCGGTCTTACCCTTCCAGCGATAGGTGCTGCGCATGGGAACACGTTGCACGCAGGCCGCCAGGTGTTGCTCCACGATCGCCGAGGCCAGCTTGTCTGCTTGCGCAGCCGTGGCGACGGATGTGGTGACGACCACCAGTTTTGGTGCGCTGCGTGATTTCATGGCGTGCGGCCACGCGCGTGGCGCGGGGAACTAGATTGACCAATCCTGCACGTGAATGCCGCACTCTTTATGTTCGGCCAATTCCCACCACCAGCGACCGGAGCGCGGGTCTTCGCCGGCGGGAACAGGGCGCGTGCAGGGGGCGCAACCGATGGAGGTGTAGCCCTTGTCGTAGAGGCGGTTATAGGGAATCTTGTTCGCGCGGATGTATGCCCACATGCGGTCCTGGTCCCAATCCGCCAGCGGATTGAGCTTGATGATGCCGCCATGCACCTGGTCGCGCTCGATTTTGTGGGAGCCTTCACGGGTCACACCCTGATCGCGCCGCACGCCGGTGATCCAGGCATCGAGGCCCTCCAGGGCGCGGGAAAGTGGTTCCACCTTGCGGATATAGCAGCATTCGCGCCGGTTCTCGAGGCTGTCGCGGAACGAGAACAGTCCTTTGCCGCGTTCAAGTTTTTCCACGCCTTCGTGACGCGGAAAGATCCATTCGGTCTGGATGCCGTAACGGCGGCGCAGTTCTTCGGCCAGTTCGTAGGTTTCTTCATTCAGCCGGCCGGTATCCAGTGCGAAGACGCGAAAGTCGGCGCGAATCTGGCTTAGCATGTGAATCAGCACGCCGTCTTTGAAGGACGTCGAGAGGGTGATGCGCGGGTGATAGCGCTCCAGTCCCCAGCGCAGAATATCTTCGGCGGAGCCATCCCCATGGTAATCAATGCCCGCGTCGGCAAGGATCGGAAGGGCCACAGCGGAGGGGGCAGGTGTTGTGGTGGTGCCCATCAGATTGAAAACTCCAGAACGCGTGACATGCTCGCCGACCGTTCGCACATCTGCTGGAGGGTGATGGCGTCCAGCCGCTGGACGACGTGCGCGTTAATTTCTTTCCACACCTGCTCGAATGGCGTGTTGCGGTCATTCGTGTTGCCGGCGGTTTCCTCCGAAAGCAAGGTGTCTTCGGTGAGGCGTACGATGGCGGATAGCGGGATGTCTGAAGCGGGCCGGGTCAGAAAATAGCCGCCCCTCGCGCCGCGTTTACTGCCCACAATACCGCCGCTCTTCAGCACCATCAGGATCTGTTCCAGAAACTTCTGGGGAATGCCCTGCCGGCGGGCGATATCGGCCACGCGGACCACGCCCGTGTTATGATTCAGGGCGAGGTCGAGAACCGTGTTCAGGGCATACTGCGTTTTGGATGAGACTTTCATCTTTACTATTTCGATAAGGGAACTATGGTATAAGTTATTGTTTCTGTCAAATGTGGATTTTGGCAGGCTCCGGGGGCCATTTGGCAGAGGCGGTTGCGCGGGCTGATGGAAAGAGGATTGCTTGACGATGAAGGACGATGAACAGGGGTTTTCGACGCGGGCGGTGCATGCCGGGCGTGGGTTCAGTGAAAACACGGGCGCCGTGATGCCCCCGGTGTTTCTGACGTCGACCTTTGAGGCAGGGAATCCGGAGGGATTTGATTATACCCGTTCGGGCAATCCGAATTTTCGTTTACTGGACCGCACGCTGGCCGCGCTGGAAGGCGCCGCCCACGCGACCTGCTTCGCCAGCGGGGTCTCAGCCATCACGGCCGTTGTGTCGACGCTCAAAATTGGCGACGTGGTATTCGCTGAAGAAAATGTCTATGGGTGCACCTATCGGCTGTTCGACAAGGTGTTCGCGAAGTTCGGTGTGCGGGTGATTTATGCCGATCTGAGCGATCCGGCCAATTGGGCCAAGATCGCGGAGGTGCGCCCCGCCCTGGTCTGGCTGGAAAGTCCCACGAATCCGCTGTTGAAGGTGGTGGACATTGCCGGCATCAGCGCGGTCGCCGCAGCTGTGCAGTCGCCGGTGCTGGTGGACGGCACCTTTGCCACGCCCTATCTGCAGCAACCGCTCGCGCTGGGCGCCACGCTGTGCCTGCACTCGACGACGAAATATATTAATGGGCACAGCGACTGCTTGAGTGGCGCGGTGATCACCAACGACGCGGCGTGGCAGGCAAAAATGATCTTTGCGCAGAAGGCCCTGGGCTTGCAGCCTTCGCCCTTCGATGCGTGGCTGACGGCGCGCGGAGCACGCACCCTGGCGCTGCGTATGGAGCAACACAGCCGCACGGCGCTGGCGCTGGCGGGCTGGATCGAGGGGCGCCCGGGTGTGCGGTTCGTGCGGTATCCTTTTCTCGCCAGTCACCCGCAGGTGGAACTGGCCAAGCGCCAGATGCGCGCCGGGTCCGGGTTGATCGTTCTCGAACTGGATTGCGATGCGGACGCGGCACTTGCGGTCTGTCGACGCCTCAAGCTGTTCACGCTCGCCGAAAGTCTCGGGGGGGTGGAAAGCCTGGTGTGCCATCCCGCGACCATGACGCACGCATCTGTGCCGCGCGCCGTGCGCGAGCAGGTTGGCATTGGTGATGGCCTCATCCGTCTGTCGGTTGGCATTGAAGACGCCGAGGATCTGCAGGCGGATCTGGCGGAGGCGCTGAACGGACTGACAAGCAGGAAGGGCTAACCGCGAATGAACGCAAATGAACGCGCATTTGCGGAGCCGCCTTCCCGTGCGTGCCGCCGGCGCCAAAATTCGCGTTCATTCGCGTTCGTTCACGGTTTCTTTTTCTCCATTCCTGTTTTTTCCCATGCGTAACCTGCTCATCGATCCGATTTGGCGTGCCGAAGACATGGGCCAGCCCATTCCGCCT